>JALVVO010000154.1 GCA_027023345.1 Thermaceae bacterium | reverse complement strand
GGGTGAAGCGGGAGCGGGGCTCGCCTGGCCCCGCTCCCGCTTCACCCAGCGCGAGCCCGGGACCATGCCCCGCGCCCGCATGTCCTCGGAGAAGCCCGAGAGCACCGAGAGCGGCTGCTCCACCCGCGGGGTCACGTAGGTCCCCGAGCCCTGGCGGCGGGTGAGGACGCCGCCGGCCACCAGCTCGTCGAGCGCCCGGCGCACGGTGAGCCTCGAGACCCCGAGCATCTGCGAAAGCCGCCGCTCGGAGGGCAGCGCCTGGCCCGGGCTCAGGGCCCCGGTGCGGATGCGTTCCTCGATCGCCGCCTTGAGCTGAAGGTAGAGGGGCGTCGGGGCGGCGGGGTCGAGCTCGATCCCGAGGAAACCCACGGGCTAAGTATACCATCCCCGTACCAGTTGGTTGCCACTTGCCCGCCCCGGGGGTATACTCCGCCCAGATGCTGGAAAGGGCTCGCGCGCTGCTCGCCGAGGCGGTCGAAGGGGGCCTCCTGCCGGGGGCGGTTCTCGGCGCGGTGACCGCCGACGGCCGCCGGGAGGTGGCGGCGGTGGGCCGGCTCGCTCTCCTGCCCGCTCCCGAGCCCGCCCGAAAGGACGCCTACTACGACCTCGCGAGCCTGACCAAGGTCCTCTTCACCCTGCGGGAGGTGCTCCGCGCCGCCGAGGAGGGCCTCTTGGACCTCGACGATCCCTTGAAGCGGCACCTGCCCGAGGCCGCCTGGCTCCAGCCGGAGCCGAACTGGGCGGGAAAGACCCTGCGCGAGCTCCTCGCCCACACCGCCGGCCTCCCCGCCTGGGCGCCGCTTTATACCTGGGGCGAGGGGGAGCGGCTCAAGGCGCGGGTCCTCCAGGAGCCCTGGCCGCTCAGGGAGCCGGTCTACTCCGACCTCGGCTACGTCTTGCTCGGTCTCTTGCTCGAGCGCATCCGGAAGAGGCCCCTCGCCCGGTTCGATCTGCCCGGGGGCCTCACCTGGGCCCCGCCGCCCGAGGACGCCGCCCCCACCGAGCGTTGTCCCTGGCGGGGCCGGCTCCTTCGCGGCGAGGTCCACGACGAGAACGCCTTTGCCCTGGGCGGTGCCGCCGGCCACGCCGGGCTCTTCGGCACCGCGTCGGGGGTCCTCGACCAGCTCGAGGCCATCCTCCGGGGCACCTGGCTCTCGAAGGCCGCCCTCGCCGAGATGGCCCGCCCCCACACCGAGGAGCGGGCCCTCGGCTGGAGCCGGAAGCACCCCGGGTGGTCGGGGGGCTCGCTCGCGAGCGAAAGATCCCTCGGCCACACCGGTTTCACCGGCACCGGCGCCTGGCTCGACCTCGAGCGCGGGGTGGGCTGGGTGCTGCTTTCCAACCGCGTCCACCCCACACGCCACCGGGAGAACCCCCTCCTTTGGCTTAGGCCCCGGGTGGGGAACGCGATCCTGGCGGAGGCGTCATGAGGACAGAGGCGCAAACCCCCCGCTACCGGGGGCTCGACGCCTGGCCCCCGCGGGAGATCCTCGAGGCCTTGCTCGAGCGCCAGTTCTCCGCCCTGGCAGCGGTGCGGGCGGCGCTCCCTGCGATCGAGGCCGCCGCCCTCGCCGCCCGCGACCGGCTAAGAGAGGGCGGGCGGTTCGCCTACGCCGGGGCCGGCACCTCGGGCCGGCTTGCGCTCCTCGACGCGGTAGAGCTCCACCCCACCTTCGGCTGGCCCAAGGAGCGCACCCTGGTCTTCCTCGCCGGCGGCGAGCGGGCCGCCTTCGAGGCGGTGGAGGAGGCCGAGGACGACGAGGCCGCGGGCCGCGCCGCCGGAAGCCGCCTCGGGGCCCAGGACGTGCTCGTCGGCGTGAGCGCGAGCGGGCGGACCCCTTTCGTGCTGGGCGCGGTCGAAGCCGCCCGGGAGCGGGGCGCGCTCACCCTGGGAATCGCCAACAACCCCGGCTCGCCCCTCCTCCAGGCGGCCGAACACCCCGTCCTCCTCGACACCGGCCCCGAGGTCATCGCCGGGAGCACCCGCCTGGCCGCGGGGACGGCCCAGAAGGTGGCGCTCAACCTCTTTTCCACCCTGGTCATGACCCTGCTCGGCGGGGTCTACGACAACCTCATGGTCGGGGTCGTGCCCACCAACGAAAAGCTCCGGCGGCGGGCGGCCGGAATCGTCGCCCGGATCGCCGGGGTGGACGAGGAGACGGCAAAAAGGGCGCTTCGCCGCGCGGACTACGAGGTCAAGACCGCCGTCCTCGTCGCTCGGGGGCTCAGTCCCGAGGAGGCCCGGGCGCGCCTTCTAGAGGCCGGCGGTCGGCTCCGGGAGGCGCTCCGATGAGGAGGTGGCTACTTTTGGCGGCCATGCTGGGTCTTGCCAGGGCCGGGGCGGGGGACTTCCTGGTCCTCTCCTGGCCGGGCCCCGAGGTTCCCTACGCCCTGATCGAGGAGCTAAAACCCGCTGGGGTGCTGCTTTTTGCCTCGAACTTCGAGGAGGGCCCCGGTCCCATCTACGAGCTCAAACGGCGTTATCCCGACCTTCTCGTCTTCACCGACCAGGAGGGGGGTCCCTTCAACTCCTTCCGCCCCCCCGGCGTCCCCCGCTTCCCCGGGGCCATGGCGCTCGGGGCCGCGGACGACCCCGAGCTCACCCGCCGGGTCGCCCGGGGGATCGGCCAGGAGGTCTGCTACGCCGGCGTAGACGCCGACTTCGCCCCGGTGCTCGACGTCAACACCAACCCCAAGAACCCGATCATCGGCATCCGGAGCTTCGGCGCCGACCCCGAGCGGGTGACCCGCCACGGCCTTGCCTTCATCCGGGGGCTCGAGGACGCCGGCGTCCTCGCCACCGCCAAGCACTTCCCCGGCCACGGCGACACCAGCGTAGACAGCCACCTCGGCCTTCCCGTCTACAAGAAGGGCTCCCTCCCCGAGATCGAGCAGCGTCACCTCCCGCCCTTCGAGGCGGCGGTCCGGGCCGGGGTGCCCCTGGTGATGACCGCCCACATCCTCTACGAGGACCTCGACCCCGAGTACCCCGCCACCCTCTCGCGGAGAATCCTCACCGGCCTCCTCCGCGAGCAAATGGGCTTTCGGGGCGCGATCGTCACCGACGACATGAGCATGCGGGCGATCCGCGACCGCTACGGCGCCGGCGAGGCCGCGGTGCGCGCGGTGCTCGCCGGCGCCGACCTGGTCCTCGCCGGCCGGAGCCCCGAGGCCGCCCGCGCGATGCACGAGGCCCTCGCCCGGGCCCTTGAGTCCGGCGCGATCGCGGGGGCGCGCCTGGAGGAGACCCGCGCGCGCCTCGCCCGGCTTCGGGAGCGGGCCAAAGCCCCCTGCCCCGAGCCCGACTGGGAGGCGCTCGAGGCCCTCGCCCTAAAAGCCGCCCGGGCCGGGATCACCTGGCTCAAGGGCGAGCTCCCGATCCCCGGCGAGGGCACGCTGGTGGTGGCGCCGAAGCTCCGGCCCCGCTACGGCGAGGAGCCCTCGCTCGCCGAGCTCGCCCCCAAGTACCTCCCGGGGGCCCACTATCAGGAGGTCTCGGAGCGCCCCACCGGTCCCGAGATCGAGGAGGCCCTAAAGCGCGCAAAGCGCTTTGACCGCATCGTGCTTGGGACCTACCACTGGCTCGGCTCCCTGCCCGAGGAGCAGGTCTGGCTCTACGAGGCCCTTGCCCGGCTCGGGAAGCCGGTCTACGTCGTGGCGCTGGGCAACCCCGACGACCTCGTCTACCTCGACCCCGAGCCCGCGGGCTACCTGGTCACCTACGGCTTTCGCGCGGTCCAGCTCCGGGCCGCGTTGGAGGCTCTCGCCGGGAAGTTCGTCCCGGCGGGGAAACTGCCGGTTCCGGTGGGTCCGTATCCCATCGGGTATGGAAAGGGAGGTGTGCGATGAAAGGAAGGAAGTGGCTTGGGCTCCTCTTGGTCCTGCTGCTTGCACCGGCGCTGGCCAAGACCACCGTGACCGTCGCCAGCTGGGGCAGCCAGTCCGAGATCGAGCTCTACAACCAGGCCTTCAAGGCCTTCATGGAGAAGAACCCGGAGATCGAGGTCAAGCTCCTGCACATCCCGGCGCGCGACTACTGGACCAAGCTCTCGGCGATGTTCGCGGCGGGCAAGGCGCCGGACCTGATCTTCATTAACAACATCAATTTCCCCGCCTTCGCCGCCAAGGGGCTCCTCGTCCCGCTCGAGCCCTTCCTCGCCCGCGATAAGTTCGACACCGGGATGTACTACCAGGGCATCCTCAAGGCCTTCGAGTGGGACGGGAAGCTCTACGTCCTGCCCCGCGACGTCTCCAACCTCGTCCTCTACTACAACCGCGACCTCTTCAAGAAGGCCGGGCTCCCCGACCCCGACCCCGACTGGACCTGGGACGACTTCCTGAAGGTGGCCAAGGCGCTCACCGTCGAGAAGAACGGCAAGCGGGTGCAGTGGGGCCTTTCCTTCTACACCTACTTCCTCTTCTGGGAGCCCTGGGTCTGGTCCAACGGCGGCCGCTTCTTCAGCGAAGACCACACCAAGTTCATGCTCAATAGCCCGGCCTCGGTGGAAGGCCTGCAGTTCTACGTGGACCTCCGCTACAAGCACCACGTCGCCCCCACCCCGGCCGAGACCGCCGACCAGAGCGCCTTCGGCATGTTCCTGAACCAGCGCACCGCGATGATCGTGGACGGCCGCTGGCGGGTGCCCACCCTGAAGAAGAAGGCTAAGTTCGACTGGGACATTGTCCCCTTCCCGCGGGGCAAGGCCGGCAGCATCGTGGACATCGACGGCTCCGGCTGGGGTATCACCAAGGCGGCCAAGGACAAGGAGGCGGCCTGGAAGGTGCTCAAGTTCCTCGCCGGCCCCGAGGGCGCGCTCATCTTCACCAAGGGCGGGCTGATCATCCCCGCGATCGGCTACGACCCGCTGAACCCCGAGGCCACCAACAAGGTCCTGAAGGCCTTCTTCCAGCCGCCGCCCCCGAAGCACCAGCAGTACTTCCTCACCGTCAACAAGACCGCCATGCCCACCGAGACCTTCGAGCGCTTCTCGGAGGCGATCGGCCTGATCGGGAAGGCGCTCCAGCCCGTCTGGCAGGGCAAGGAGGACGTCAAGACCGCGATGGACAAGGTCGCGCCCAAGGTCCAGAAGATCCTGGACGAGGTGCAGGCCCAGCGGAAGAAATAAGTCCTTATGGGGGCGGGGGCATGCCCCCGCCCCCATTCCCCTGAGATGAACGCATTCCGACGCTTTCCCTGGCTCTTTATCCTGCCGAGCCTCGTCGGCTTCCTCGCCTTCAACGCGGGGCCGATTTTGCTCTCGCTCTGGATCAGCTTTACCCACTGGGACGTTTTTCAACCGCTTTCCTTGGAAAACCTCGTTGGAAACTGGGCGGGTCTCGACAACTACCGGCGGATGCTCGAGGACCCGGTCCTGAAAAAGGCGTTTTTCAATACCCTTTATTACGTGGTGGTGGCGGTCCCGCTCGAGATCGTGATCGCGCTCGCGGTCGCCCTGGGCCTAAACCGCAACTTCCCCGGCGTGCGGATCGTCCGCACCCTCTACCTCCTCCCCACGGTGACCAGCGTGGTGGCGGTGGGGCTCTTGTGGCGCTGGGTTTTGAACCCCTACGTGGGGCCGGTGAACCTCTTCTTGCGCTGGCTGGGATCGAAGGTCGAGGCGCTCTTCCAGCTCCTCCACCTCCCGGTCCCGGCCACCGTCCACTGGCTCGCCACCCAGGGGCCGGGCTGGCTGCAGGACCCGGCCTGGGCGATGCCGGGGATCATCGTCGCCTCGGTCTGGGCGGGGCTCGGGTTTCGCATGCTGATCTTTCTCGCCGGGCTCCAGAACATCGACCCCACCTACTACGAGGCCGCCGAGCTCGACGGCGCGAACAACTGGCAGAAGTTCGTCCACGTCACCCTGCCCCTGCTCTCGCCGACGGTGTTCTTGAACACGCTGCTCGCGCTGATCGGGGGCTTCCAGGTCTTCGGGTTGATCTACGTGATGACCGGGGGCGGGCCGCTCGATGCCACCAACGTGCTGCTCTTCTACCTTTACCAGAAGGCCTTCGGCGAGTTCCCGCCCGACATGGGCTACGCCTCGGCGATCGCCTGGCTGCTCTTCGTGATCCTCTTCGGGCTGACGGTGATCCAGTGGCAACTTCGGAAACGGTGGGTGCTCGAGGAAGCATGAAACGGAAGACGACGTTTTGGGACGTTTTCGTCATCGGACTCTTGCTGCTCGGCGGGCTATCGATGCTGGTGCCCTTCTTCTGGATGATCTCCACCAGCCTCAAGGAGCCGGGCTCGCTCTTCGACCTCCCCATCCAGCTCTGGCCCAAGAAGCTCCACTGGGAGAACTACCGGCAGGTGCTCACCATTGTCCCCTTCGGGCGGTGGTACCTGAACTCCCTGATCATCGCCACCGGGCTGACCTTGCTCAACCTGACCTCGGGGGCGATGGCGGGCTACGCCTTCGCCCGTTTCCGCTGGCGGGGGCGGGACGCGATGTTCCTGCTCTCCTTGATCACGCTGATGATCCCCGCCCACGTGCTGATCATCCCGCTCTTCGTGATCATGAGCCGGCTCGGCTGGATCGATACCTACTACGCCCTGATCCTGCCCGGGCTCTTCGACGCCTTCGCGATCTTCCTGATGCGGCAGCACTTCATCCAGATGCCGAAGGAGCTCGAGGAGGCTGCGCTCATCGACGGCGCCGGGCCCTGGCAGATCTACTGGAAGATCGCGCTTCCGCTCGCGGCCCCGGCGCTCGCGACCTTGGGCACCTTCACCTTCCTCGCTGGCTGGAATAGCTTCCTCTGGCCGCTCGTCGCCACCAACTCGATCGAGATGCGGCCGCTGACCGTGGGCCTCGCGGTCTTCAACACCAACTTCTCCACCGAGTGGACGCTTCTCATGGCCGGGCTCAGCCTGGCCACGATCCCCCCGATCCTCGTCTTCCTCCTCGCCCAGCGCTGGTTCATCCGGGGGCTAACCTTGGGAAGCCTCAAGGGCTAGGCGGCTTGGCTTATCCGGTCTGCCATACATACATTTCATGTACTTAGATGGTTTAACTAAACACAGGGTGGCCCGGATGGAGGACCTCATGAACGACGCAGAGGTGTTCTACCGGCTCATGACCCAGCTTCGACAGGCCGGGTTGGGTGCTTCGCCCCCCGAAATGGCCCATCTATCTCCTCCCTTAATGGCCCTCTTGGAGCAGGTGGCGAACCACCCCGGCAGTAGCGTTATGGATCTGGCGCGCCGCGTGGAGCGGCGGGCGCCGACCATCAGCATTGAGATCCGCCACCTGGAAAAGGCTGGATTCGTCACGCGTCGCCCTCATCCAGAGGACAAGCGCTCGGTCCAAATCTTCCTCACCCTGAAAGGGAAGAACCTTCTCCAGCAGGTCCGAGCGGCCCGGCGCGAAACCTTCGCTCGCCTCCTATCCGGGCTTTCCTCCAGCGAGCGGGAAACGCTGCTAAAACTGCTACATAAAGCGGTACACCGTCTAAGCGGAGCGGCGGTAGCCGCCTCCGGCGTCAGGAGGGATAACGTATGAACACGGTGAAAATGGCTGCAGTCCTTGCATTCATCATCGGCGCCATGGCGATCTTTTCCGGAGGTCAGGTGGTTCTGCTTGGTAAAGAACAAAACTACTACGTAATCAGTTGGTTGCCTTACTACAACTTCACCATGGGATTGATCTCGGCCTTCGTTACCTCGCTGCTGCTTTGGAAGAACTCTCCGTATGGGAAAACGGCGGCCGTGCTCACCTTCGCTGCCCACGCCAGCGTTCTCGCCATCCTCCTGCTCTTCTACCGCGACGTTGTGGCCAACGAGAGCATCCGTGCCATGACCCTGCGCATCACTACTTGGGCAATCATTTTGGCTCTTCTTTACCTGCCAAATCGCTGCCCTGCCACCCGACGATCGAGCTAAGGAGAAGAGAGCCACGGCGCGGGGCTAGAAGGCCCCGCGCCACCTTTCAAGGCTCACGGTAGAAGTCGCCGAGGGTGTTTCCAGAGAAAGTATTGCCCGCTGCAATGTCGTTCGCGTCCGTTTCCTGGACCACCACTACCCCGTAGCCGGCGTTCTGCCGGATCGTGCTGTTATAGATCCGAATGTACTGCGGCAAGGCGCTTCCCGCGCTCTCGACGAGCACGTTGGCCTTCATGCTGCTGTAGAGCTGGATGCAACCTTTTGAGCCCCCGTACTCCACCACCGCGTACTGCAACAAGCTGTCGCCGTAATTGGAGTTGCTGAACACGAGTCCGCACCAGTACCCCGGGCGCAGGTCCGGGGCGGTGAAACGAATCGGGTCGGTGGCGGTGCCGGCTGCGAGAAGCCCTCCGGTGTGCCCCTCGAGGAAGATTCCCGCTCCTGCTCGAAGTCGAGGTCGTCCCCGGCTTAATCGTGAGCAGCTCCCCGTCCAAAATCTGTAGCTTGTTTTCCACCCGGTACGGCACCGAAAGCCGCTTCCAGGTGGCGGTCGCGATCCCGTTCCAGTCGGCCACCCGCACGTGGTCCATGCCCGCGTCGTTGCCGCTAAAGTCGCTGGCAGCGTCGAGCTGGGCCACGTCCTGGGCGTAGATCAAAAGCGGAAAGTCGCGTTTTGGGTGACGCGAAGCCACTCGAGCTTTAAAAGCTCCGCTCCCTCCACCACGAAAAAGCCCGCTTCCCGCGCTCTCCCAAATCAAAACGTCCGAAAGCGCAAGGTGTGTCCCGTCCCAGAGGGCCACCGCAGCCCGATAGGTTTCGAAGGCGGCCGAATCTCCGCACGCCTTGCTGCCGGAGTACGCGATCTCCACGTACGCGAGCGCGTTGTCCATGCTTTTTGCGTCGTCGAAAACGATCCCGCTCCAGTAGCCGCGCTCGGGCTTGGCCCCGAGGAAGGCGACTTTTCGGATGCGGCGCCCACCGCCTGCAACATGCCATAGCCCGTGACTCGTCGCTCCGCGTCTTGAGCAAACTCAAGGGTGGTCCCCGGACGCAGCACCAGCCTACCTGTGTTTGCGATCGTGTACTCGCCCTCCACCTGGCACGGGCTGTACTCGCCCGGATCCAAGACGCGCTCGCTCGTCAGCGTGCCGCTGAGCAGGCAGGAGGTCGTTCCCGTTCCCGTCCCCCCGCTGCTGCAAGCAGCGGGCAGGGCCAGCGTCGCCAATCCCGAACCCCCCAAAAACCTTCGTAGCCTGCCCCTCCGGGCGCCACGCTAGAGGGCCGCGCGTCACCAAAGCGTCACCGCCAGGGGGGAGAATGGAGGCGAGGAGGCCCGTATGCGTGCGATGGTCCTGCGAGCGGTCAAGGAACCCCTGGTCCTCGAGGAGCGCCCCGTCCCCGAGCCCGGACCCGGCCAGGTCCTGATCCGGGTCGAGGCCTCCGGGGTCTGCCGCACCGACCAGCACATCGCCGACGGCGAGCTCCCCCCGCCCCGGCTGCCGCTCGTGCTCGGCCACCAGATCGTGGGCCGGGTGGAAGGGCTCGGAGAGGGGGTCTCGAACCGGCGGATCGGCGAGCGCGTCGGGGTCGGCTGGCTGGGCTGGACCTGCGGAAGGTGCAAGTTCTGCCGCCGGGGCGAGGAAAACCTCTGCCCAGAAGCCCGGTTCACTGGCTACCACCTGGACGGGGGCTTCGCCGAGTACGCGCTGGCCTTTGCCGACTACACCTACCCCCTGCCCGAGGACGGGAACCCGGTCAGGATGGCGCCCTGGATGTGCGCCGGACTCACCGGGTTCAGGAGCTACCGCTTCGTGCGGGACAAAAACCTGCTCGGCTTCTACGGCTTCGGCGCCGCCGCCCACCTGCTCGCCCAGGTGGCCCGGTTCGAGGGCAAGCGCTTTTTCGCCTTCGTTCGTCCCGGGGACGAGGAGGCGAAAAGCTTCGCCCTCAAGATGGGCGCGGAATGGGCCGGCGACTCCACCGAGGCGCCGCCCGAGCCCATGGAAGGGGCGATCGTCTTCGCCCCGGTGGGCTCGCTCATCCCCGAGGCGCTAAAGCACCTCGAGCCCGGCGGCACGCTGGTCCTCGGCGGAATCTACATGAGCCCGGTCCCCGAGATGCCCTACGACCTCCTCTGGCACGAGCGAAAAGTTCGCTCGGTGGCGAACCTCACCCGGGAGGACGCGCGCCTTTTCCTCGAGCTCGCCCCCAAGGTCCCGGTCGTCCCCGAGGTTGAAACCTTCCCCTTGGAGGCCGCGAATGACGCCCTCGACGCCCTCCGCACCGGTCGGCTGCGGGGCTCCGCGGTGCTCGTTCCCTGACCCGCCCGCGTCTACCCGCCGAGCCTCCGGACCAGGCGCAGGGCCGCTACCGGCCGGCCGAGGGCCTCGGTCCAAAACCGCGAGGGGCGACGGGCGTGCTCGCGAAAACCAAAGCGCCGGTAGAGGCCGAGGGCGGCCCGGTTCTCGCTGGTGGTGCCGAGCTGCACGCCGGGAAGCCCCGCTTCCGAAAGGGCGAAAAGCAAGGCGGAAAGAAGCGCCTTGCCCAGCCCCTGCCCCCGGGCCTCGGGCAGGAGGTTGACGTGGAGCTCGGCGGGGTAGGCGCGAAGGGGGGCGTGGGG
>JALVVO010000153.1 GCA_027023345.1 Thermaceae bacterium | reverse complement strand
AGCCACAGTTCTCACGTAGCCCTGGTTCGGTCACCCATGGTTCCTCCTTTGCCTTTCTTTTGCTGTTGCCCGCAGAACCAACACCGACGCCGGAGAACGACCCCCGTGCACTAACCCAACGCCCCCCTCATTTGGGAACGCTCCCTGGGCTTCGAGGGCCAGAGTCCCCTAAAACGCGCCCAGACTCCTGCTCGAAGGCGCTAGCCTGTTTCCATGCCCCGGTCTTGGGAGCACGGGAAGAAGCAGGTCGAAGGCGCGCCTCGCGCCTGGAAGCCGAGGACCCCGTCCCGGGGGGAGGAATACGTTTCCTCCTCCGGGTGCGGGGTCCGGAGGAGGGGGAAGGAGGCGCTCATGCTGATCGAGCGCCCGAAAAAGTGGCTGGCTCGCGCCAGCCATGAAGGAAAGGGCCAGGAGCTCCTGCGCAGGATGGGGCTCTTGGGTGCCGACCCCTCGAAGGAGGGACTCGTTGGCGCGGCACTGGCGCGCCGCGTCGGCGAGGTCGAGGTCGTGTTCGCCTCGGCCTCCCGGGTAGAGATTCACTTCCTCGCCCGGGAAGCCGACGGCGAGGCCCGGCCCTGGCTAGCGGTCCTGGATATGGTCCAGGCGCCGCCCGTGGGAAAAGCGGAGCTCGAGCGCGAGCTCCGCCGTTGGTTGCGCGCGTTCCGCAAGGACCGCACGGCCAAGTTCACGGTGCGCGGCAAAGTCGTGCGCCTGGATGGCGTCACGGCCTACCCCAAGAAACGGTAGGCCGTGCGTTCCCGTGCTACCCCGGCTACGGCCGGGGCTCCCTCTTTTTGAGGGCGTCGATCAGTTCCCCGGGCTTGAAGTCGTTGCCGAGGTAGCGGCCTCCGAGCTCCCGAAGCGTTCGTTCGAGCTCGCGGGCGTTTTCGAAGACGTACGGGGGGTCGGTGACGAGGGCGTCTCCCCCACCCTCCAGCTCGGTGAGGCGGAAGGGCACGGCGTAGTTCACCTCGCGCGCCGGCCCCTTCCTCTTCAGGAAACGCGGCCAGTCTACGCTCACGAGGGGGGCGACGACGAGGGCGCCCGGCCGGTCCGCGTGGTTGGGGACCAGGTGCCCCAGGCGCTCGAGCAGGTAGAACTTCGCCTCCCCGCGGTCCATGTAGACCCGCAGCAGCTCGACCAGGAAGACCTCGCTCCCGATCTGCTCCGCCAGGGTCTCGAGCTCGTGGTCGATCCGTTCGGGAACCGCCGGAAGCGGGTGGTCGTGGGGGAGGCCGGCCACGAAGCGGGCCTCGTCCGCCACGTCGGCCTCGAAGTCGTCGAACAGGGCCCGGATCCCCTCGGGGATGGCCTCGGTCACCCACGCCGCGGCCAGCGCGGCCGCGCTGGCGCGGGTTTCCTCGCTGGGTACGCCGGAGATCCTTTCGAGCTCGCCGTGGAGCCGTTCGTCCTTGGCGAACCGAGAGAGGTCCTTCAGGTTGCGCGCCCTGCCTAGGTACTCCAGGCCCTCCGGGAGCTCGATGGGCAGCACGCCGGAGAAGTTGACCTTCCCGCCGGGCAAGACCACGTACAGTAGCGTCACCGGGGCCTCGGGGTGGTGGACCACCAGCGCCGGCCCGGCGAAGCAGGTGGTGGCCAGCCGGGGATCGGCCGAGCGCGCGATCAGCTCGCGGACGTCACCGGTCACGTAGACGTTGAACGCTCGCCTATCCAAGAAATCAAGGGCGCCCAGGGCACCGGCGAGGGTGCGGGCCGCGTAGGGCCCTTGGGGGTCGAAGCAGGGCGGGATCTTCTGAGCGAGGCGCCGGGCCTCGGTCTCACTCAGGCCCGCGATACTCGCAGCGGGGCGTATTAGCTCTTGATTCAATCGAAGACCTCCTAGGGGTATCTTATCGAGCGTTCGTGACCATCCGGGCGCCTTTCTTCGCTCAGAGGCGTTCGGCCAGGCGTCCGTCCAGGGGGTGAAAGGTCGTTCCGATGACCTCTATTGCCCCGACGGCGCCCGGGCGCACCAGGTAGTTGAACCCGGGCGGGACCAGAGCCGAGGGAAACCGGAGGACGGGGGCGCTTGCCGCAAGCGTGCTAGGCGTAACAGTCGGGGCGTGTTTTTTTGTCGTTGCCTTCTGGGAACGCTGGGCATCGTTAGGGTGCCCAGCGTTATGGTCGTCATGTTGATCAGTTAGGTTTTTCCTTTGGTCGCGCCTCCGATTTGAAGGATCAATTCAGGAGGTCGGTTTCCAGTACAGGGGCGGAACAAGATCCAAAGGCGATCAAGGCGTACTTGCCGTTGGCATCGGTGTATTTGACGCCGCCGCTGGTGAAGCCCCAGGGCAGACAGGAAGAGTCGAAGGTGGGGTCGCCGCCCGGGGTGGCTATGTCCGTGATGTTGGCGTAGTCGGTGTCGTTAGGGTCCCAGTGGGGAGTGCTGTAATCGCCCATGGAGGGGTGCAGGCTGAACTTGGTGGCGGAACCGGGCGCGGTGAGGTTGGTAATGGTAAATGGGTGGGCGGGGTAGAAGTAGAT
>JALVVO010000152.1 GCA_027023345.1 Thermaceae bacterium | reverse complement strand
GGTCGTAGGTCGCCACCGGCTCGCCGTCCTCGAGCACGTCGAGCTCGTAGGGGTAGGCGAGGTAGAGCCGGGGGCCGGCCCGGTCGGCGAGGAGCGGGGGCCCCGGCAGGGGGAAGCCGCCGTCGAGCTCGGCCCAGGCCCCGACGACGCGGCCGCCGGGGACGAGCAGCACCGGGGCCTTGCCCGCCGGTCGGGGGGCGCAGGCGGCGAGGAGAAGGAGGAGGAAAAGCCACACCCTAGCCCTCATCGAAGACCTCCAGCAGCCCCTCGAAGCCGAGCGCCCGCGAGGCCTTGAGGTAGACGGCGTCGCCGGGCCGGAGGAGGCGGCGGAGCTTTTCCCTTGCCTCCTCGAGGTCCCCAGCGGCCAGGCCCCCGGTGGCCTCGGCCATGGCCCGGGCGTGGGCGCCGACGAAGAGCACCCGGTTGGCGACCCGGGCGGCGGCGCGGGCGGCCTCGAGGTGGTAGCGGGCGGCCTCGGCGCCGAGCTCCTTCATCTCCCCGATCACCGCCACCCGCCGCCCCGGTTGCTGGGCGAGGACCTCGAGCCCCGCCACCAGCGAGGCCGGGTTCGCGTTGTAGGCGTCGAAGAGCACCCGGTAGGGGCCGAGGCGCTTGAGCTCCATCCGCCCCGGGGGCAGCCGGAGGGCGGAGAGCCGCTCGATCACCTCAGGAACCGGCCTCCCGAGGAGCTCGGCGACGGCGATCGCCGCCAGCGCCGCCAGCGCCACCCCCCGGCCGGGGTAGGGGAGGCGGACCCGGAAGCTCCGGTAGGAAAACTCGGTCCGCTCCGGGCCGAGGCGGAGGTCCCGGCCGGAAAACCGGGCCTCCTCCGAAAAGCCGTAGGTCGGGACCCCGAGCCCGAGCCGCTCGGCTAGGGCGTGCTCGGCGAGGGCGAGCGGCGCTCGCTTTAGGAGCTTGGTCTTCTCCCGGGCCACCGCCTCGAGGCTGCCGAGCCCCTCGAGGTGGGCGGGGGCGACTGCGGTCAACACCCCGATCCCGGGGTTGCTGAGGGCGAGCAGGTCGTCCATCTCGCCGGGGCGGTCGATCCCCAGCTCGACCACCGCCCCGGGGGCGTCCCCCAGGTGGAGGAAGAAACGGGCGAGCGCGGGCGGGGTGTTGAGGTTGCCCTCGGGAGCGGCGAGCCCGAGCCCCTGGGCGATCGCCTCCTTGGTGGTGGTCTTGCCCACGCTCCCGGTGACGCCGATCACCGGGCCGGCGAAGCGGTCCCGGAGCGCGCGGCCGAGCCGAAGGAGGGCCCGGTAGGGGTCGGCGACCTGCACCGCGCGGGGGTGGCGCCGGTCGGTGAGCAGGAAGGCCGCCCCCCGGGCGAGCGCGTCCTCTAAGAAGGCGTTCCCGTGGGTGCGGGCGCCGGGCAGGGCGGCGAAGGCGGCGCCGGGGACGACCCGGCGGCTATCCCAGACCAGGTCGCGGGCCGGCCGGGCTTCGGGGCCCGCGGTTCCGCCGGTGGCGGCGGCGACCCAGGTGGGATCGAGCGTCATTTGAGCATGTTGAGTCATATACACAACACACTCACCTACTGCCCAGCTTAGCACGGGCCGGGGGCTCGCCCCAAAGGCTGAGGAGGCCTGCCGCCACCTCCCGGAAGACGGGGGCGGCGAGCTTCGACCCGTAGCGCTCCTCGGGAGGGACCTGGGGGTCGTATAGCACCACCGCCACCGTCGCCCGGGGGCGGTCGGCGGGGACGAAGCCGGCGAAGAGCGCCACCACCCGCTCGGGGTCGTAGCCCCCGCGGACGGCGATCTGGGCGGTTCCGGTCTTGCCGGCGAGGCGGTAGCCGCCGAGCCGGGCCCGGGGGGCGAGCCTTCGCTCGAGCATCCCCCGCACCGCTCGGGCGGTCGCGGGCGAGAAGACCCGCACGCTCAAAGCGGCGTCCTCGGCGAAGAGCCGCGGCCGGTGGAAGCGGCCGTCGGCGAGCGCGTTCACCGCCGCCGCCAGGTGCAGCGGGGTCACCGCGAAGCCCTGGCCGAAGGTGGCGTTGGCGTACTCCACCGGCCCCCAGCGCTCCAGGCGGGGGAAGATCGGCCGCGCGGCGAGGCCGGCGAGGAGCCGACCGTCGGCGAGGTGGAGCTTCTCGAAGTAGCGGTGGAGGGTGGCCTTGGGGAGGCGCTCCGCGAGCAGGCTGATGCCGACGTTGGAGGAGTGGGCGAGGATCTCCTCGAGGGTCCAGGCCTCGGTGGGGTGCCAGCGCCAGTCGCGCACCGTCCGGTCGGCGACCTTGCGCTTCGCGGGCACCTCGACGCGCTCCTCGGGTCGAACCGCGCCCTCCTCCAGCAGCACCGCTGCGGTGAGCGCCTTGATCGTCGAGCCCGGCTCGATCAGGTACCGGAAGGCGTAGTTCGTGAGCCGGGGGTCCTCGCCCGGCCGGCCCCGGGGGCTTTGGGGGTCGAAAAAGGGGGCGTTGGCCGCGGCCAGCACCCGGCCGTCGGCGGCGAGCACCACCACCGAGCCCCAGCGGGCCCGGGCG
>JALVVO010000151.1 GCA_027023345.1 Thermaceae bacterium | reverse complement strand
AAGGGGTTCACCCCGGTCAAAAAGAGCACGATGGCCACCACGACCGCGGCGAGAAGCACGAAGAGCAGGGCGTCGAACCAGTTCTCGCGCAGCCAGCCCATGCCTACCTCACCAACCCCTGGGCGGGTTTGTACCCGAGCTCGAGGGCTTTCTTCCAAGCCCGCTTAGCCTCCGAGTCGCGGCCCAGGGCCTTCAGCGCCCACCCCAGGTGGTACCAGGCCTCGGCCCGCTCCGGGGCCTTCAATACCACCTCGGTGTAGACGCGCTCGGCGTCGGAGAAGCGCCGGGCCGCCAGGTAGGCCGCACCCAGGGCCTCGAGCACCTCCACCCGACCGTCGAGCTCGGCCGCGCGCTCGAGGGCCGAGACCGCCTGGCCGTAGTCCTTGACCGCGTAGAGGGCGAGCCCGAGCCAGAGCCAGGCCTCGGCGTCGCTCTTACGCTCGGCCACCACCTGCTTCAGAGCCTCGACCGCCTCCGAGTAGCGCCCCGCGCGGTAGGCGTTCTTGCCCAAAAGGAAGAGCGCCTCGATCCGCTCGGCGGCGCCCGCCTTGCGGACGGCAAGCTTGGCCACCCGGTAGGCGTCGGCGGCCTTGCCCAGGGCGTCGTAGGCGGCGGCCAGGCCGAGGAGCACGCGGGGGTCGTTGGGGTTCGCCTGGTAGGCGAGCATGAAGGCCCGGAGCGCGCCCTCCGCGTCGCCCAGGGCAAGCTTCAAGCGCCCCACGTCGTACTGTGCCTGCCAGAGCCCGGGGTCGAGGGCGATCGCCTCCTCTAAGAGCGCCTCCACCTCGGCCCGCTTCCCGCCCTCGCCGGCGAGGATGAGCGCCTTCTTGTAGATCAGGCGAGCGCGGTCGGTGTCCGTCTTGGCGGCGGCGATCGAGCGATCGAGTTCGCGAAGCGCGCGCTCGGAAAGCCCCTGGTCCACCAGCACGTCGGCGAGGAGGAGGCTCGCGGTCACGTTGCCCCGGTCCCCGGCCAAGACCTCGTAGAGGTAGGGCAAGGCGTCCTCCCCCTTGCCGGCCGCCACCAGCGCGTCGGCGAGCAGCAGGGCGACCTCGGGGTCGCCGGGCAGGGCCTTGTAGGCCCGGGACAGCACCTCGGCGGCGGCGGAGGGGTTATCCAGCCGGCGGTAAGCGTCGGCCAGGGCCAGGTAGGCCGGACGGAGGGTGGCGGGAGGAAGACCGGCCTTCTCCCCCACGGCCAGCGCCCGGGCCAGGGACTCGGTCGCCCCCTTCCAGTCCTTCAAGCGGGCCTGGGTCACCCCGAGGTTGTACCAGCCCTCGAAGCGCTCGGGGTAGAGCTTGGCCAGCTGGCGGAACTCGAAAAGCGCCTCCTTGAGCGCCCCCGAGCGGAAGTAAGCGAGCCCCAGGCCGAAGTGGGCCTGGAAGTTGCGCCAGTCGAGGGCGGCCACGTCCTCGAAGAGGGCGATGGCCCGGGGGTAGTCCTTCGCCTCGAGCGCCTGGAAGGCGGCCGCAAGCCGCTCCTCCAGGTTGCCCGGGGGCGAGGGCCCGCCCTCGGCCCAGGCCGGCAGCGAAGCCAAAAGCAGGATCAAGAGCAAGCGCATCATAGGTTCTCCTCCCGCACTCTTACGGGCATTCTAATGCCTCCTCGCATGCTTGACAAAAGCCTATGAACATCATAAACTCAGCTTTGCGACGCGGGGTGGAGCAGCCTGGTAGCTCGCCGGGCTCATAACCCGGAGGTCGTGGGTTCAAATCCCACCCCCGCAACCAGACTCAGGACGGCCGCTCGGCCGTCCTTGTGCTTTTAACTCTAAAACCCGTGGACCAGCCAGCCGGTCAGGGCGACCCGAGCCAGACCCGAAGCGCCCAGGGGGCGATCCGCCGATGGAGGCCCGAGCGCCCCGAAAGCGCGAGGGGGAGGTTGGCCGCGGCGAGCAGCGAGCGGAAGGCGAGCACTCCTAGGTAGAGCGGGCGCAAGGCCCCGGGCCCCTGGTAGAGCTGGGGGCCGTAGAAGTACGTCTTCGCTAGGTAAAGGAGCAGGAAGAGCGCGGCCAGCACACCCGCAAGCGCCATGCGGCGGGCGTGCGCGGCCCGGTCCCCTCGCCGGATCGCCCGGTAGCCCGCGAGCAAGACGAGGGCGCTAGCGCCGACGCTTGCGACGCTTAAGAGGGCCAGGGTCTCGGACGTCACGGAGGCGCGCTTCCCCCTCTCGCGCCCGCTGGAACGCCTCCGCGTCCCGGGCGGTGCGCGCGTAGCTGTAGGCCGCCATCATCGGTCCGCGGGCCTCGCGGACCCGGCCGGCGGCGAGCAGGCCCTCGGCCTCCGCGAGGAAGAGCCAGGCGAGCGCCCGCTCGCGGAGCCGGCCCGGGGGCAGCGCCTCCACCCGCTCGCGCCAGGCGCGGAGGGTGGCGCGGTCGCGGACCTCCCGCGCGGCCTCGATCAAGGCCAAAAGCTCGGACTCCACGGGTGGGAGTATATCTTGGGTATGGAACTCGAAATGCGCGTCGGGCGCGTTTTGCGCGCCGAGCCCCACGAGCGGGCGCGTAAGCCCGCCTACAAGCTCTGGATCGACTTCGGCCCCTACGGGGTCAAGACCTCGAGCGCCCAGCTCACCGCGCTCTACCGCCCCGAGGACCTTATCGGCCGGCTGGTGGTGGCGGCGGTGAACCTCGGGGAAAAGCGCATCGCCGGCTTCGTCTCCGAGGTGCTGGTCCTCGGGGTCGCCGACGCCGAGGGGCGGGTGGTGCTCCTTACCCCAGAGCGCGAGGTCCCACTAGGCGGCCGCGTCTTCTAGGTAGCGCGCGTAGGCCCGGGCGAGGAGCCGAACGCCCTCCTCGATCGCCTCCTCGGGGACGCTGGCGAAGGTGAGCCGGGCGGCGGGGTAGGCGCGGCCGGCGAAGAAGGGCTCGCCGGGGACGAAGGCGACGCCCTCCGCTAGCGCGAGCTCGAAGAGGCGCCGGGTGTCGGTGCCCTCGGGAAAGCGAAGCCAGAGGAACATGCCCCCGGGCGGCACCTGGAAGCGCACCGCCTCGGGCATGTGGGCCTTGAGGGCCGCCACCATCCGGTCCCGCCGGCGGCGGTAGAAGGCCCGCACCCGCTCGGCCTGGGGATCGAGCTCCCCGGCCTCGATGAGCTCGGCGAGGATCGCCTGGCCCAGGATGTTGGTGTGCAGGTCCACCGCCTGCTTGGCCTGCACCAGCGCCTCGAGGAGCTCGGGGGCGGCCACCGCGTAGCCGATCCGGAGCCCGGGCGCCACCAACTTGGAGAAGGTCCCGGCGTAAACGGTGCGCTCGGGTGCGAGCCGAAAAACCGGCGGCGGGGGCGGCGACTCGAAGTAGATGTGGCCGTAGGGGTCGTCCTCGAGCACCACCGCGCCGCTCGCCCGGGCCCAGTCCGCGAGCGCCCGACGGCGCTCCTCGGCGAGCACGGCGGCGGTGGGGTTTTGGAAGTTGGGGAGGACGTAGGCGAGCTTCGCCTCGTCGGGCAGCGCCTCGGGAAGGAGGCCCGCCTCGTCGGTGGGGACCGGCCGGTAGCGGGGGCCGTAGGGGTTTAAGGCCAGGAGCCCGCCCATGTAGGTGGGGGACTCCACCGCCACCGCGTCCCCCTCGTCGAGGAGCACGCGGGCGACGAGGTCGAGGACCTGCTGGCTGCCCGAGGTGACCAGCACCCAGTCGGGCTCGACCCCGAGCCGCTCGGCCACCCAGCGCCGCACCACCGGGTGGCCCTCGGTGGGGCTATATTGGAGCGCGGCCGGACCGTGGCGCGAAAGCGCCCGCCGGGTGGCGACCTCGAGCGCGTCCATGGGAAAGAGCTCGGGGGCCGGGATCCCGCCCGCCAGCGAGAGCACCCCCGGCCGGTTCGCGAGCTTCAAGAGCTCGCGGATCAGCGAGCTCTGCATCCGGGCGCGGGCCTTAGAAAAGCGCATCCTACCCTCCTAGAGATCGAACTCGGCCACGGCCGGAACGTGGTCCGAGGCGTAGGTATCGTAGAAGATGTAGGCGTTCTTGAGGTAGGGCAGGAGCTCCTCGCTAATGATCACGTAGTCAACGCGCCAGCCGATGTTCTTGGCGCGGGCGTTGAAGCGATAGGTCCACCAGGTGTAGGCCCCGGTCTCGTCCGGGTGGAAGTGGCGGAAGGTGTCGATCCAGCCCTTCTTCAAAAAGGCGTCGATCCAGGCCCGCTCCTCGGGGGTGAAGCCGGCGTTCTTCACGTTGTCCTTGGGGCGGGCCAGGTCGATCTCGCGGTGGGCGACGTTGAGGTCGCCGATCAGGATGACCCCCTTCTTCCGCCTCAGGTCCTCGAGGTAGGCCTCGATCGCCCGGTTGAAGTCGAGCTTGAAGTCCAGCCGGGGAAGCCCCCGGCCAGCGTTCGGGAAGTAGGCGTTGACCAAAAAGAAGCGCTCGTACTCGAGCGTCTGCACCCGGCCCTCGGCGTCGAACTCGGGGACGCCGAGGCCGTTCCTCGCCGAGAGGGGCTCCGGGCGGTAGAGCAGGGCGGTGCCGGCGTAGCCCTTCTTCTCGCCCGGGTTCCAAAGCCAGCGGTAGCCGGCGAACGCCTCGGGGATCTCCGGGGCCGCGTCGGCCTTGATCTCCTGCAGGCCGAGGATGTCGGGGTCGAGCTTGGCCACCGTCTCCCAAAAGCCCTTCTTCAAGGCCGCCCGGATGCCGTTCACGTTCCAGCTCGCGACCCTCAGCATGTTCCCACTATAGGCGAGGGCGGGGTGGTAGCCTCGAGGGGATGAGCGGCAAGGTTACGGTCGTGGATCACCCCCTGGTGCAGCACAAGCTCGCCCTCCTCCGGGACAAGCGCACGGGCAGCAAGGACTTCCGCGAGCTCATGGCCGAGGTCAGCATGCTCATGGCCTACGAGGCCACCCGGGACCTGGAGCTCGAGGAACGGGTGGTCGAGACCCCGGTGGCCCCCGCCCGGGTCCGCGTGCTCGCCGGCAAGAAGCTCGCGCTCGTGGCCATCCTCCGCGCCGGCTTGGTGATGGTGGACGGCGTCCTCCGGCTCATCCCCGCCGCCAAGGTGGGGCACATCGGCCTCTACCGCGACCCCGAGAGCCTGGAGCCGGTGCAGTACTACGCCAAGCTCCCGGAGGACATCGGCGCCCGAAGGGTCTTCCTCACCGACCCCATGCTCGCTACCGGAGGCTCGGCGACGCGGGCCATCGAGATCCTCAAGGCGCGGGGCGCGGGCCCCATCAAGCTGATGAACATCATCGCCGCGCCCGAGGGGATCGAGCGGGTCCACCGCGAGCACCCCGAGGTGGAGATCGTGGTGGCGGCGGTGGACGAGCGGCTCAACGAGAAGGGCTACATCGTCCCCGGGCTGGGCGACGCTGGCGACCGCATCTACGGAACGAAGTGAGGGCGCGGCGCGCCTGACCCCGAGCCCCGAACCGGCCCATGCCTGACCTCCTCCCCTACCTCGAGGCCCTGGGGGTGGCCGACCCCGCGGGAAGCGGCTGGAAGGTGGTCGTCTTCACCTTCCTCCTCGCCGCCCTAATCACCTGGCGCTTCACACCCAGGGTTCGGGAGTTCGCCCTCCGGGCGGGCTGGGCCGACGAGGGCGGGGGGCGCCGGCAGCACCAGGGCCGCCTCCCGAACGCCGGGGGCCTCGCGGTCTACGCCGGGGTGGTGGCCTCGCTCGCGGTCGCCGGCGCGATCCGCCCCATCGTGGTGGACGACGTCCTGATCCAGCTCCTCGCCGTCCTCCTGGGGGGCACGCTCCTCCTCTTCGTGGGGTTCCTCGACGACCAGTTCGGGCTCTCGCCCTGGCTCCGCCTCTTGGCCCAGACCCTCGCCGCCCTCCTCGCCTACGGCGCCGGGGTGCGGATCGAAGCCGCCTTCGGAAGCCCCTTAGACCCCCTGCTCTCGCTCTTCCTCACCTGGCTCTGGCTGGTGGGCATCACCAACGCCATGAACCTGATCGACGGCCTCGACGGCCTGGCCGGGGGCATCGCCCTGATCACCGCCGTGGGGTTGCTCTTCGCCAGCGCCCAGTTCGAGACCCGGGCCGCCGCCACCCTGGTGCTCTCCGCCCTGGCCGGGGCCGCGCTCGGGTTCCTCCGCCACAACCTGCCGCCCTCGAAGATCATCATGGGCGACGCCGGGGCCTACTTCTTCGGCTACGTCCTGGCGGCGGCGGCGATCCTCGGCTACGTCAAGGTGACCACGGTCTTCTCCTTGGTGCCGGTGGCGCTCTTTTTGGCGGTGCCGATCCTCGACACCACCTGGGTCTTCCTAAGGCGCCTCCTCGCCGGGAAGAACCCGCTCGCCACCCCGGGGCGCGACCACCTCCACCACCGCCTCCTGGCCCGGGGGCTTTCCACCTGGCGGGCGGTGGTCCTGCTCTGGGGGGCGACCCTCGTCGCCAACCTCTTCGCCCTTTGGCTGCAGGGGATCCCCGGCCCCGCCATCGCCGCCACCGGCGTCACCGCCGTCGGCCTGCTCGCCTTCGTGGTCTGGAGGAGGAGGCGGGAGGCGTGAAGCGGGTCGTCCTCGCCCTCGGCACCCGGCCCGAGGCAATCAAGATGGCGCCGGTCTACCGGGCCCTCGCCGCCCGGCCGGGGATCGAGCCCCGGGTGCTGCTCACCGGCCAGCACAAGGAACAGCTCGCCGACGCCCTCGAGCTCTTTGACCTCCCGGTGGACCGGGACCTCGCCGTCATGCGTCCCCGCCAGGCGCTTCCCGCGCTCGCCGGGCGGATCGTCCCCAAGGCGGCCCAAGCGCTCCAGGAGCTCGCCCCCGACTACGTGCTGGTGCACGGGGACACCCTCACCACCTTCGCGGTGGCCTGGGCCGCGTTCCTCGAGGGCCTCCCGGTGGGCCACGTCGAGGCCGGGCTCCGCAGCCACGACCTCAAGGAGCCCTTCCCCGAGGAGGCGAACCGGAAGCTCACCGACGCGATCGCGGACCTCTTGCTCGCCCCCACCCCCTCGGCCGCCCGAAACCTCGCCCGCGAGGGGCGCCAGGGCGACGAGGTCGTGGTCACCGGTCAGACGGGGATCGACGCGATCCTCGAGGCGGCGAGCCGGGGCCGCCTGCCCGCCGGCCTCCCCCCCGGCCCCTACGTCGCCGTCACCCTTCACCGTCGGGAGAACTGGCCCCGCCTGGGGGCGCTCGCCAAAGCCGTGCGCCGCCTGGCGGAGGCCTTCCCCGAGCTTTCCTTCGTCTTCCCCCTGCACAAGAACCCCGTGGTCCGGGAAGCGGTGGTGCCGGTGCTCGAAGGGGTGGCCAACGTTCACCTCCTCGAGCCCCTCCCCTACGGCCCCATGGCCGCCCTCCTGAAGCGAAGCCGGCTCTTGCTCACCGACTCCGGCGGCCTGCAGGAGGAGGGGGCGGCGCTCCGCGTCCCGGTGGCGGTGGTGCGGAACGTCACCGAGCGGCCCGAGGGGGTCGAAAGCGGCCACCTCTTCCTGGTCGGCACCGACCCCGAGGCGGTCTACGAGCGGGTCCGGAAACTGCTCCTAAAGGGCCCCGAACGCACCCCCGAGCAGAACCCCTACGGCGACGGCCGGGCCGCCCTCCGGGTCGCGGACGCGGTCCGCTGGCGGCTCGGGCTCGGCCCCCGCCCCGAGGACTGGCGCCCGCCTACAGGGGCGTGAGCCGGGCCGGCCAGGGGCGGGTGGCGAAGTAGGCGGCGACGGCGAGCACCAGCGCGCCCAGCCAGGCGGGGGCGGCGCGGCCCGCGAGGTCGAAGGCGAGGCCGGTCAGGTACATGCCGGGCGGGCCCGAGCCCAGGAGGACCAGGGAGTAAAGCGCCACCACCCGGCCGCGGAGCTCCTCAGGGACGAGGGTTTGCAGGGTGGCGTTGGCGCTGACGAGGAGGATGACCATGGCGAAGCCGGCGAGCGCGAGCAGGCCCGCCGCCGTGAAAAAGTCCCGGGCGAGGGGAAGCAAGAGGAGGGCAAGGCCGAGGAGAAAGGCTCCGAAGAGCACGCGCCGGGGCCGCACCACCGGGCTCTTTAAGAGCACCAGGGCACCGAGGAGCGCCCCGCTCCCCAGCGCGCCCATGAGCGAGCCGTAGCCCAGAGGCCCGAGCCCGAGCACCAGCCGGGCGAGGGCGGGGACCAGGGCCTGGAAGTTGATCCCGAGGGCGGCGACCAGGAAGACGAGGAGGAGGAGCTGGCGCACGAGCGGCGTGCGCCAGGCGTAGCCCACCCCGCCGGCGAGCTCCCGCGCCCAGGGGCCGCGACGCCGGGCGGGCGACCGCGCGGGCAGCCGGGCGAGGACGAAGAGCAGCGGCAGGAAGGAGAGCGCGGTCGCCCAAAACGCCACCGGCGTCCCCCACCGGGCGATGAGCAGGCCGGCGACCACCGGCGCCCCCATGCGGGCGACGTTGAAGGAAAGCGCGTTCAAGGCCAGCGCCTCGCCGACCCGGCGGCTCCCCGCGAGCTCGGCGGTGAAGGCCTGGCGCGTCGGTACCTCCAGGGCGGCGGCCGACCCGTAGACCAGGGCGAAGAGCAGGAGGTGGGGATACTGGACCGCCTTGGACTCGAGCCCGAGGGCGAGGAGGAGGGAAAGGGTCGCGAGCACCCCCTCGACGAAGAGGAGCAGCCGGGCCCGGGGGTAGCGGTCGGCGAGGGCGCCGCCGGGAAGGGTGAAGAGCAGCGAGGGCAGAAAGAGCAGGCCGAGCACGAGCCCGAGCCGCTCGGCCCGGCCGGTGAGCTCGAGCACCAGCCACCCGAGCCCGGTGGACTGGACCCAGCCCCCGAGCTGGCTCAAAAAGAGGGAAAGCCAGTAGGCCCTGTAGCGGGGGTCCCGGAGCAGCGCCGGCATGCCGCCGGTCAGTCTACCCCGAAACTGACCGGCGAGTCAGTCGCGCCCAGAGGAGGGCGGCGAGGACGAGCCCGGCCCCCAGGAGCTCGAGCCCGAACCCGGGGAAGAAAACGAGCACCCCGCCCAGCAAGAGGGCGAGCCGGGCCCCGGGGGCGAGGGGCCGAAAGAGGAAGCCCTCGAGCGCCCCCACGAAGGCGGCGAGGGCCAAGAGCCCGAGGAGGAGATCCTTGGCTACCAGGGCCGCGCCCCCCTCGAGCATCACCCCCGGCCGGTAGACCATCAAAAGCGGGATCAGGTAGAGCCCCTTCGCGAACTTCCAGGCCATGAAGCCCGAGCGCATGGGGTCGGCCTGGGCGAGGCCGCTGGCCGCGTAGGCGGCGAGCGCCACCGGGGGCGTCACGTTCGAGTCCTGGCTCAGCCAAAAGACCACGAGGTGGGCGATGATGAGCGGCACCCCGAGGTCGGCGAGGGCGGGCCCGGCGAGGATGACGAGCACGATGTAGCTTGCCGTCACCGGCAGGCCCATGCCGAGCACCAGGCTGGCGACCGCCACCAGCACCAGGGCCACCAGGGTGACGCCGCCCGAGGCCGAGAGGACCAGGCCCGAGAACTTGAGCCCCACCCCGGTGAGCCCCACCACCCCGACGACGATGCCGGCGGCGGCGGTAGCCACCGAGACGGGGATCGCCGCCTTCGCCCCCTGGACCAGGGCGTCGGCGAGGCGGGGGAGCGACAGGGGGGAAAGCGGCGAGAGGGCCGTGAGGAGGGTGCCCCCCACCAGGGCATAAAACTGGGTCAGGGTGATCCCCTGGCGGCTCTGCAGGCCGACGTAGAGCAAGAACCCCAGCATGAAGAGGTGGTAGGCGTAGTGGAGCGCCCGAAGCCAGGCCGGTCCCGGCCGGGCCCGGAGGTTGGCCGAGAGCACCACCGCGAGCACCCCGATGAAGCCCACCTTCATCGCCGAGACGTTCTTGAGGAGGTAGAAGATCAGGACGAAGAGCGGCAGCAGGTAGTGCCAGCCCTCGGCGAGCACCGAAGCCAGCCGGGGCAGCTCGCTCCGGGGGAGCCCCCGCATCCCCCGCTTGGCGGCGATCGCGTCCACGAAGAGGTAGACGGTGAGGAAGTAGAGGATCGCCGGGATCACCGAGAGCTTGACGATCTCCAGGTAGGGCACCCCGGTGTACTCGGCGATCAGGAAGGCCCCCGCCCCCATGATCGGCGGCATGATCTGCCCCCCGGTGCTGGCGGCGGCCTCGACCCCGGCGGCCTCCTCCGGGCGGTAGCCGAGCCGGCGCATCAGCGGGATGGTGAAGGCGCCGGTGGTCACCACGTTGGCGATCGCCGAGCCCGAAAGGCTGCCCATGAAGGCGGAGCTGATCACGCTCGCCTTGGCCGGCCCCCCCCGGCTCTGCCCGGCCAAGGCGTAGGCCAGGTCAATGAAGAACTTCCCCGCCCCGGTCGCCTCCAAAAGCGCGCCGAAGAGGATGAAGATGAAGACGAAGGTGGCCGCGACCCCGAGCGGCAGGCCGAAGATCCCCTCGGTGGTGAGGTAGAGCTGGGTGAACAGGCGCTCGAAACCGTAGCCCTTGTGGGCGAAGACCCCCGGGAAGTAGGGGCCAAAGTAGGCGTAGGCGAGGAAGAAGGCGGCGATCAAGGTCATCGGCCAGCCGATCGCCCGCCGGGTGGCCTCGAGCACGAGCAGCGTGGTCAGCGCGCCGAGCCAGACGTCGGTCGGCTCCCACCAGCCGAAGCGGTCCATGATCGCGTCGTAGTTGGTGTAGAGGTAGCCGACGACGACGAGGGTGGCGGCGATCAAGACCCCGTCGAGGAGCCAGCGAAGCCAGGGGGGAAAGCGCTTGGAGACGGGGACGGTCAAGAAGAGGAGCAAGAGCACGAAGCCCAGGTGGATGGACCGCTGGAAGATCGCGGTCATGGGGGCGTAGCCCGCGGTGTAGACCTGGAAGGCGACGAAGAACCAGGCGATGAGGGCGACAAGGCGCGCGATCATAGGCAGGGATCCTTCGCGAGAAACCGGGCGAGCAACCAGGGGCGGCGCTCGGGGCTCCAGGCGAGCCGCGCGTGGGGGTAGCAACGGGAAAGCCTAAGCGGCCGCCCCCGGTACCAAAGGGTATGGTCCACCGAGGGGGCGCCGAGGCGGAAGACCATGCCCCAGGCCGGCTCGTCGATACCCACGATCGCCACCGCGTGGCCGGCCTCGGCCACCACCCGCCCCCGGCCGGGGACCTCGCCGAGCCCGGCGGCGAACCAGGGGTTATGGGTCTCGGTGAAAAAGAGCGTCCCGTTTTGGTAGCGGAAGACCTCCCGGACCCGGATCCCCGAGACCGAGTGGACCCAGGTGAGCTCGAGCCGCTCCCCCGCGGAAAGGGGCAGCCAGACAACGGGGCGTCCGTCCACCGAAAGGCGCATCCCGGGGACCGGCAAGGAGAGCAGGAAAAGGCCCACCCCCAGCGGAAGGAAGGCGAGGGTGGGCCGCTTCATCGGTTACTTCTTGGGCTTGAGCGCGTCGGGGACCTGGTAGCCCGCTTCCTCGTAGTAGCGGATGGCGCCGGGGTGAAGCGGGATCAGGGTCGCCTGCAGGACGTACTCGGGGCTGATCGTCTTGGCCGCAGGGTGGATCTTCTCGAGCTCATCCTTGTGCTCAAAGAGCGCCTTGGTGAGCTGGTAGACGAGCTCCTCGTCCATGTCCTTGTGCACGAAGAGGACGTTCGGGGTGCCCACGGTCAGGCAGTCCGCGTCCACGCCCTTGTAGGTGCCGGCGGGAATGGTGAAGGGCTTGTAATAGGGGTGGGCGGCGGAGACCTTGGCCTGCTCCTCCTTGTCCATGCAGATGAGCACCATCTTGCGGGTGGTGGAGAGGTCGATCAGGGAGCCCGGGCCGAGGCCCACCGACCAGGAGCCCACGTCAATGGTGCCGTCCTTGAGCGCGGCCACCTGCTCGGCGAAGGAGAGGCGGAACTCCTTGAAGTCCTTGCCCGGCTCGTAGCCGAGGGTCTTCAGGATCGCCCGGGTCATCACCGCGGTGCCCGAGCCGGGGGCGCCGGTGGAGACGCGCTTGCCCTTGATGTCGGGGATCTTCTTAATACCGGTCTCGGCTACGGTGACGAACTGCCAGGCGTTCGGGTACATGGCCCCGATGGCCAGGATCGGCTGAGGGCCGAACTTCTTGAACTTGCCCTCGCCCTTGTAGGCGGTGACCACGACGCCGCTCGTCCCGAGCGCCACCTGCGCCTTGCCCGAGACCACCAGGCGCACGTTCTCCACCGAGGCGCCGGTGACCTCGGCGCTGGCCTCGACGCCGGGGACGTACGCGCTCCAGACCTTGGCCATGCCGCCGCCGAGCGGGTAGTAGACCCCGCCGGTGCCGCCGGTCGCGATCGAGATGCGGACGGTCTTGGCCGCCGCCATGCCGGTCACCAGACCTAGGACGAGCAGGAATACCGGGAGCTTCTTCAACGCGGACTCACCTCCTCGGATACCTTACGGGCCCATGCTAAGGGGGCCGGCCTTGCCTTGTCAAAGGTCGCCGACGGAAAAACGCAATATAGTACGGGCATGCTGGACTTTTACCGGGTCCAAGAACTCTTCACCGAGGAAGAGCGCGAGATTCAGCGAGCCGCCCGGAAGTTCCTCGAGGCCGAGGCCCTGCCCCAGATCCGCGAGTGGTGGGAGGCCGGCACCTTTCCCACCCACCTGATTAAAAAGTTCGGCGAGATGGGGTTTTTGGGCGCGAACCTGCCGGAGGAATACGGGGCCGCCGGGGTCTCGAACGCCGCCTACGGGCTGATCATGTACGAGCTCGAGCGCGTGGACTCGGGGCTCAGGAGCTTCGCGAGCGTCCAGGGCGGGCTGGTGATGTACCCGATCTACGCCTACGGCTCCGAGGAGCAAAAGCAAGCGTTCCTGCCCAAGCTCGCCTCCGGGGAGATGGTCGGCGCCTTCGGCCTCACCGAGCCGGACGGCGGAAGCGACCCGGGCGGCAACATGAAGACCCGGGCGAGGAAAGACGGCGACCACTGGGTCCTGAACGGCACCAAGATGTGGATCACGAGTGGCACCATCGCCGACCTCGCCATCGTCTGGGCCAAGGACGAAGAGGGGGTGGTCCGGGGCTTCATCGTGCCCACCGACACCCCGGGGTTCTCGGCGCCGGAGATCAAGTCGAAGATGAGCCTCCGGGCGAGCGTCACCTCCGAGCTCGTGCTCGAGGACGTCCGCGTCCCCGACGACCTCCGACTGCCGAAGGCCGAGGGGCTAAAGCCGCCCCTTTCCTGCCTCACCCAGGCCCGCTACGGCATCGCCTGGGGGGTGCTCGGGGCGCTGGAGGCGGTCTACGCCGAGGCCCGCGACTTCGCCCTCTCCCGCAAGACCTTCGGCGAGCCCATCGCAAAGAAGCAGCTCGTCCAGGAGAAGCTCGCCTGGATGCTCGCCGAGCACACCAAGGGCCTCCTTCTCGTCTGGCGGCTCGCCCGGCTCAAGGACGAGGGCAAGCTCCACCACACCCAAGTCTCGCTGGCGAAAAGGGACAACACCTACGCCGCCCTCCAGTCCGCCCGCATGGCCCGGGACATCCTGGGGGCGAACGGGATCACCCTCGAGTACCACGCGATCCGCCACATGCTGAACCTGGAGACGGTCTACACCTACGAGGGGACCCACGACATCCACACCCTGATCCTGGGGCGGGAGATCACCGGCATGGCCGCCTTCTAACCCCCGGTCCCCCGGCCCCGTCCTAAACTGGAGGGAAAGGGGGGAAAGATGAAAAGGGTCCTGATCCTGACCGGGGACGCCGGCGAGTCGCTCGAGGTGATGTACCCGTTGCAGCGCTTCCTCGAGGCCGGGTTCGAGGTCGCCGTGGCCGCGCCCAAGAAAGGCGTGGTCAAGACCGTGGTCCATGACTTCGAGCCGGGGTTCGGCACCTACACCGAAAAGCCCGGCTACCGGGTGGAGGCAGACGCCGCCTTCGGCGAGGTCAACCCGGCGGAGTTCGACGCCCTCTACCTGCCCGGCGGCCGGGCGCCGGAGTGGATCCGGAACGAGCCGGGAGCGCTCGCGATCGTGCGCCACTTCTTCGAGACGAATAAGCCGGTGGGCGGGATCTGCCACGCGGCGCTGATCCTGGCCGCGGCCGGGGTGCTAAGAGGGCGGAAGGTGACCGCCTACCCCGCTCTGAAGCCCGACGTCGAGCTCGCCGGGGCCACCTTCCTCGACGAGCCCGTGGTGGTGGACAACAACCTCTACACCGCCCGGGCCTGGCCCGACCATCCCCAGCTCTTCCGCGCCTTCATGGCCCGGCTCTCCGGCTAGGCCACCCAGACCTCGGGCAGGGGGAGCTCCCGGGCCTCGAGGGCGTCGAGGAAGACCCGCACCGCCCGAGGGTCGAGGCCGCGGCCGGCCTCCCGGGCGAGCTCCTCCACCGCCTGCTCGAGGGGCCAGGCCGACTTGTAGGGGCGGTGGCTCACCAGGGCGTCGAAGACGTCGGCGACGGCGAAGAGCCGGGCCTCCAGGGGGATCGCCTCCCCCGCCAGGCCGTCGGGGTAGCCGCGCCCGTCCCAGCGCTCGTGGTGGTGCCGGACCACGTTCAGTGTGATCCTGGGCAGGAAGCCCAGGGGCTCGAGCATCCGCGTCGCCACCACCGGGTGGCTCTTCATCACCTCCCACTCGCGCTCGTCCAGCGTGTGGGGCTTCAAAAGCACCGCGTCGGGGATCGCGAGCTTGCCGATGTCGTGCAGGTAGGCGCCCCAGCGAAGGGCTTCGAGGCGCTTGCCGCGGAACCCGAAGCGCTGCCCCAAGAACTCGGTGAGGCGCACCACCCGCTCGGTATGGCCCCGGGTCTCGAGGTCCCGCTGCTCCAGGATCCGGCCGAAGCTTTGGAGGATCGCCTCCCGCGTGCGCTCGAGCTCCTCCAGGTGGGCCGCCCGCTCCAGCGCCCGGGCGAGCCCGCGCACCGCCAGGGCGAAGATCTCCCGCTCCTCGTCGGAGAGCCCCCAGGCCTCGGAGCGGAAGAGTTCGATGGCGCCGTAGGGCCGGCCCGAGACCCAAAGCGGCGCCACCACCACCGCCCGCACCGCCACCCCGCCGAGGGCCTCCTCCACCGAGGCCAGGTCCTCCACCACCCGGCGGTGGCGGAAGGCGGCCTTGACCGCCCGCCGGAGCACCGGCGGGCGCAGACGCTCGTAGTTCTCGAGCACCCGGCCGGCGAGCTTGCCCACCACCAGCTCGGGCTGAAGCCGGCGCCCCCGAAGGCGAGCGAAGACCCCGGCCTCCATGCCCGTGAGCGAGAGCAAGAACTCCAGCGTCAGTTCGATGATCCGCTCGGGCTCGCGCTCGGCCTCGAGGATGTTGGCCATGGAGAGGAGCTGAAGGTAGGCGTCCTCGCGGCGGCGGGCCACCTGCACCGCCCGGCGGTGGTCCTCGGCCAGGCGTACCACCCGCAAAAGCCGCTCCAGGAACCTCCGCTCCTCCTCCACCAGCTCGCGGCCGTGGATCCAAAGGGCACCGCCGGCCACGGGGAAGAGCCAGCCCCCCTCGTGCTCGAGCAGCCGGCCCCGGGCCAGCTCCCGCAGCAGCTCCGGCGAGGGCGAGCGGGCGGGCTCGACCCGGACCCCTTCGAGCTCCTCGCCGATCAGTCTCCGCAGCCACTCGACCGACTCCGTCGGGGTCATGCCGCGGAGCAGCTCAGCCGCCCGCTGGAGGATCTCCTGGCGGTAGCCTTCGGTGGCGTCCACCACCGTGCCCACCACCCGGAGGGGCTCGCCGCCCACGGGGAAGAGGGAAAAGAGCAGACGCCTGCGGTTCTGGCGCACCCGGAGGGTGAGCGACTCCCCCCGAAAGAGCCGGGCAATCCCCGCCTCGAGGGCTTCGGGATTGGAAACGTGAAACTCCGAGAGCTGCACCCGTTCCGGGGGCCGCCATCCCACGATACGCAGATAGGCCTCGTCGAAGCTAAGGAAGCGGGCCACGCCATCGGCCCATACTTCGGCCAAGAAATGCCCCACCTCGGAATCGGCACGTTCTATGCCCAGCGGCATCCCGGCCTATCTTATAGCCTGAGGCGATGCTGATCGCGTTCACCGGCGACCCCTACCTCGCCCGGCAGGCGGCCCTGAAGGAGGCCCGGCTTCGGGGGGTGCCCCCGCGCCTGATTCCGGCCAGCCCGGAAGCCGTCGCCGCCCTCGCCCAGCCCGGCCTCTTCGGCGAGGAGGGAGGGATCCTCGACCTCTCCGAGCTCGACGAGTCCGGCTGGAAGGCGCTCAAGGACCCTTTGGACCGGGCCGCGGAGGGTCCCGACCTCCTGCTCTACGACCCCCGGGCCCCCTCCGGTCGCACCCGCTTTTACAAAAACCGCGGCGAGGTCCGGCACTCCCCCACCCCGCGCTTCCGCGAGCGCACCGTCTTCGTGCAAAACCTCCTCAAGGCCCGGGGGGTAAAGGCGCCGGCGGCGGTCGTCCACCTCCTCGCCGAGAGCGAGGCCGACACCGAGGGGCTCGTGCGCGAGGTGGAGAAGCTCGCCCTCCTGCCCCCGCCGATCACGCCGGAGCGGGTGCGGCCGCTGCTCGGCTGGCCGGCGGCCGCGAGCGCCTTCGACCTCCTCGACCCCCTGGCCCGCCGCGAGCCCGGCGAGGCCCTGGCAATCGCCCGGGACCTCCTGGCCCGGGGGGAGCCGCCGCTCAAGGTCATGGGCGCCCTTTCCTGGCACTACGCCCGGCTCGTCGAGCTCGGCTTTCTGCTCGAGGAGCGACCGAAGCCGAGCGAGGAGGAGGTGGCGCGGGCGCTCGGCGTCGCGCCCTTCTCCGCCCGCCGCCTGCTCGCCGCCTACCGACGCCTGGGGGCGGCCCGGGTGGAGCGCGCCCTCGAGGCCCTCGTCGAAGCCGAGCTCGCGATCAAGACCGGGGCCGACCCCGAGGCCCGCCTCCTCGCCCTGCTGGTTCGCCTGGCGCGGTAGGCTTTGGGGCGTGGAAACCCCCCTCGTCGACGCCCATCTGGACCTCGCCTACAACGCCATCGAGTTCGGCTGGGACCTGACCCTGCCCCTCCCCGCGCTCCGGGCGCGGGAGCGGCGCCCCTACCGGCCGAGCGTCAGCCTCCCCGAACTCGCCGCCGCCGGGGTCGCCGTCGCCTTCGCCACCCTCTTCGTGGACCCCGAGCGCTACCCCAGCCCCGAGCTCGCCCATCGGGCGGCGCTCGCCCAGCTCGACCGCTACCGCCGCTGGCGGGACGAGGGGCGGGTGCGGCTGATCGGAAGCCGAGGGGAGCTCAGGCGGCACCTCGAGGCCTGGGAAGCGGACCGGATTCCCGGGCTCGTGCTGCTCATGGAGGGGGCCGAACCGGTCCGCCGCCCGGAGGAGGTGGCCTTCTGGGCCCAGGCGGGGGTCCGCCTCCTCGGGCCCGCCTGGAAGGACACCCGCTACGCCGGCGGCACCGGCGGCCGGGCCGGGCTCTCCCCCGCCGGCCGCGAACTCCTCGCCGCCATGGCCGAGGCCAGGGTCGCCCTCGACCTCGCCCACCTCTCCGAGGCCGCCTACTTCGAGGCGCTCTCGGCATTCTCCGGGCCGGTGCTCGTCTCCCACGCGAACTTTCGCCCCCTGGCCGGGGGGCCTGCCAACCGCCACCTCTCCCGGGCGCAACTCGAGGCCCTAGCGGGCCGGGGCGCGGTGGTGGGGATCGTGCTCTATAACCGCTTTTTGGACCCCGCGTGGGACCGCGAAAAGCCCGCCCCGCCCTTGGAGCGGGTTCTCGAGCACCTCGAGGCGGTGGCCGGGATCCTCGGCTGGGAGGCGGTGGGCATCGGCTCGGACATGGACGGGGGCTTCGGGGCCGAGAGCCTACCCGCCGGCATTCGCTCCCACAAGGACTGGCCGGCCCTCGCGCCCCTCCTCGGCCCCCACGCCCCCGGGGTGCTCGGGGAAAACTGGCTCCGCTGGCTCTTCCGCGCGCTGCCCGAAAGCTAGGGGCCGGGGCCTTTTGGCCCCGGCCCCTCTCGGTTCGCCCTAGCGGGATTCCATCTTGCTCTTGATCTTTTTCAGGCGGAAGTTATCCTCCCGTTCGCGCTGCTCGAGCACCATGCGGATGTAGCGCACCTGGGCCTCGAGCCCGGGGATCACCACCTGCTCCAGGGCGTTCACCCGCCTCGTCGTCTTCTTGATCTCCTCGCCGATCATCCGGAGCCGGGTCTCGGTATTGGCCACCTCGACCAGGGCCTCGGCGAACTCTCGGAAGGCCCGCTGGGCGGCGAGGGTCTGCCCCCCGGTGGCGATCGGGCTGGCCGCCGCCCGCCCCGGCCAGGCGACCCGGAGGCGGGGGACCTTGGTGCCCCAGACGTTCTCCACCTCGGCCTCGACGCCTTCCACCGGGGCGACGCCGAGGGCGAGCGCCTCCACCTCCTCGGGACCGTCGAAGGCCTTGGCCAGAAAGAGCGCGAGGTAGGCCTCCTTCGCCGCCTGGGTGAGGCGCTCCCGGGCGGCGACGGTGCCGGCGACCAGCTCGAAGAACTCGGCCACCAGCGCGTCCCGCTTCTTCTTGAGGAGGTCCGCCCCCTTCTCCGCCAGCTTCTTCTGGTTCCGCTTTTGGAGAAGGGTCATGCGGGTGGGGCTGATCTGCTCCACGGCTCCTCCCTTCGGCTAGGCCCCGGCGGCGACGAAGTCCTCGAGCTTGTACTTACCGTAGTACTTCTCGATGTGCTTCTTCGAGATCCGCGAGAGCGCCGACTCCGGCAGCATGGAGAGCAGCGCCCACGAGAGGTTCAGGGACTCCTCGATCGAGCGGTTCTGGCCGCCCTGGTTCAGGAAGTACTTCTCGAAGGCGTCGGCGAACTCGAGGTACTTGCGGTCGGTCTCGGTGAGCGCGTCCTCGCCGATGATCGCCACCAGTTTGCGGATGTCCACGCCGTTCGCGTAGGCGGCGTAGAGCTGGTCGGCGACCTGCTTGTGGTCCTCCCGGGTCTTGCCCTCGCCGATGCCGTTGTTCATCAGCCGGGAGAGCGAGGGCAGGGGATCGATCGGCGGGTAGACGCCCTTCCTGTGCAGCTCGCGCGAGAGCTGGATCTGCCCCTCGGTGATGTACCCGGTGAGGTCGGGGATGGGGTGGGTGCGGTCGTCGTCGGGCATGGTCAGGATCGGGAACTGGGTCACCGACCCCTTCTTGCCCACGATCACCCCGGCGCGCTCGTAGATCGTCGCCAGGTCGGTGTACATGTAGCCGGGGTAGCCGCGCCGACCGGGCACCTCCTCGCGGGCCGCCGAGATCTCGCGCAGCGCCTCGCAGTAGTTGGTCATGTCGGTGAGGATGACGAGCACGTGGTAGTCGTGCTCGAAGGCGAGGTACTCGGCGACGGTGAGGGCCATGCGCGGGGTCAGGATCCGCTCGATCGTGGGGTCGTCCGCCTTGTTGAGGAAAAGCACGCTCCGAGAGAGCGCCCCGGTGCGCTCGAACTCGTTCACGAAGAACGAGAGCTCGCGCTGGGTGATGCCCATGGCGGCGAAGACCACCGCGAACTGCACGTCCTCGCCGGGCACCGTGGCCTGGCGGGCCACCTGGGCGGCGAGCTCGTTCGCCGGCAGGCCCGAGCCGGTGAAGATCGGGAGCTTTTGCCCGCGCACCAGGGTGTTCATTACGTCGATGGCGGAGATGCCGGTCTGGATGAACTCCTCGGGCTTCCTCCGGGCCACCGGGTTGATCGGCTGGCCGATGATCGGAAGGCGCTTTTCCGGGGTGACGGGCGGCAGGCCGTCGATCGGCTTGCCGATCCCGTTGAAGCGCCGCCCCAGCATCTCCTTGGCCACCCCGAGCCGGGCCACGTCCTCGACCAGGCTCACCTTGGTGGTGGCGAGGTCGAGCCCGGTGGTCTCCTCGAAGACCTGGATGACCGCGTACTCCTCGCTGACCTCGATGACCTGGCCGCCGCGCGTGCGCCCCGTGCCGTCGGTGATCTCGACGATGGCGCCGTAGGCGAGGTCGCGGGCGTTCTCCACGAAGAGGAGCGGCCCCGAGATGTAGTTGATCGAGGTGTATTCCTTCTTGAGAAGGTCCATGCTCCCTCCTTAGGCGGTGGCCTTGAAGGCCTCCCGGATCTCCCCGAGGACGCCCTCGAGGTAGGCGGGGAACTCGTCCTCGGGTACGTAGCGGGCCCGGGCGATCTTCTCAAACACCGGATGCCCGATGACCTCCTCGATCGGGGTGCCCGCCTGGATCGCCGCCTCCGCGGCGCGGTAGAGGTCCAGGATCATGGTCATCATGCCGTAGGCCTTCTTGAGCGAGCAGTAGGCGTCCACCGGGTCGAAGGCGTTCTGCTGCAGGAAGGCCTCGCGGATCAGGCGCCCGACCTCGATGACCAGCCGCTCGGCGTCCTGAAGGGCGTCGGGACCGACGAGCTGCACCACCTCCTGGAGGCTCGCCTCGCGCTGCAGGAGCTCGCTGATCGCGTCGCGCTTTTCCGGGTAGTCCTCGGCGACGTGACTACGGTACCAGGGGTCGAGGATCGGGGTGAAGAGCGAGTAGGAGCCGTTCCAGTTGATCGCCGGGAAGTGCCGCCGGTAGGCGAGCGAGGCGTCGAGCCGCCAGAAGGCGCCGACGATCCGGAGGGTGGACTGGGTGACCGGCTCGGACATGTCGCCGCCGGGCGGGCTCACCGCGCCCACGATCGAGATCGCCCCGGGCTCGCCGGCGAGGCTCACGGTGCGGCCGGCCCGCTCGTAGAAGGCGGCGAGGCGGGCGGCGAGGTAGGGCGGGTAGCCCTCCTCGGCGGGCATCTCCTCGAGCCGGGAGCTGATCTCGCGGAGCGCCTCGGCCCAGCGGCTCGTCGAGTCGGCCATGAGCGCCACCGCGTAGCCCTGGTCGCGGAAGTACTCGGCGATGGTCACGCCCACGTAGATGCTGGCCTCGCGGGCGGCCACCGGCATGTTCGAGGTGTTCGCGATCAGCACCGTGCGGTGCATCAGCGGGCCGCCGGTCTTCGGGTCCTCGAGCTCAGGGAACTCGACGAGCACGTCGGTCATCTCGTTCCCGCGCTCGCCGCAACCGATGTAGACCACGATGTCGGCGTTCGACCACTTGGCCAGGGACTGCTGGGTCACCGTCTTCCCCGAGCCGAAGGGCCCCGGAATCGCCGCCGTCCCGCCCATGGCCAGCGGAAAGAGGACGTCGAGGATCCGCATCCCGGTGAGGAAGGGCTCGTCGGGGTCGAGCTTCTTCTGCACCGGGCGGGCCTTCCGCACCGGCCAGGTGTGGTACATCTTGAGCTCGGTCCCGTCCTCCAGAACGGCGACGACCTCCTCGACGGTGTACTCGCCCTCCGGCTTGATCTCCTTGATCCTGCCGGTGACCCCGGGCGGCACCAGGATCTTGTGGGTGAACTGGAACTCGGGGACGGTGCCGAGCACGTCGCCCCCGGTCACCTCGTCGCCAGGCTTCTTCGCCGGCGTCCAGGCCCACTTCTTCTCCCGGTCCAAGGCGGGCACGAAGATCCCGCGGGCGATGAACTCGCCGGCGGTCGCCTGGATCTTGTCCAGGGGGCGCTGGATGCCGTCGTAGATGGCGTTGAGCATCCCCGGCCCGAGCTCGACCGAGAGCGGCACCCCGAGGCTCACCACCGGCTCGCCCACCTGCAGGCCGGAGGTGTCCTCGTAGACCTGGACGAAGGCGGTGTCGCCGTCGAGCCGGATGATCTCGCCGAGGAGCCCCTCCTTCCCCACCTTGACGATGTCGAACATGCGGGCCCCGTGCATCCCCTTGGCGATCACCGCCGGGCCCGCGATCTTTTGAATGACTCCTTCCAGCATGCTTCCTCCCTCTAGAGCTTGATCTCGTAGCCGATGGTGGCCTTGACCAGACGGCGAATGTAGCCCCTCGCGTTCGCTCCCTCCTCGGCGAAGGCGAAGCCGAGCGAGGGGAAGGGCAGCACCACCGGCAGCGCCCGGCCCCGGAGCTCGCGGGCAAGCAAGGACTGGGGATCCTCGATCAGGCCCTGGTCCACCGCGAGCAGGGCGAGGTCCTCGCGGAGCGCGAGCTCCTTGAGCTTAGAGAGGGCGTCCTCGCGCCCCTCGGCGACGTGGACCTCAAGCCCCGCCAGGCGAAAGCCCGAGGCGCTCTCGGAATCGGTGAGGACGGCGATCTTCACCCGCAGGTCACCTCCCTCTCCACCGCCTGGGCCGGCAAGCCGTAGTAGGCGCGGCGGGCGAGGAGCCGGACCCGGGCGCCCTCCCACTCCCGCCGGCGGACGTAGTCGAGCACGAGCCCCGGGCCCAAGACGTCGGTCGCGGCCCGCGCCGCCCGCCCGAGCAGGAAGCAGCGCGCGCGGCGCTCGAGCTCGGCCAGGTCCCGCACCCCGGCGAAGGGGGCGAGGGGGGTGCTCTGGAGCTCGTCCACCGCCTCGACCTCGCCCCCGGCGATGCGGGCGAAGAGCGCCCGGTTCAGGTAGCGCCCGCCGGGCACGTAGTAGCGCTCGGGCTCCTCCGCGCCGCCCAGGGCCGCGAGCTTAAAGGCGGTGGCCAGGTTGGTGAGCTCGAGCTCGTCCTTGAAGTACTCGGCGAAGGCCCCTCCGTAGCGACCGGCCTCGCGAACCAGCTCGGCCAGGAAGTAGCGGTCGAGCAGGAGCTCGGCCTCGAAGGCGTCCGCCGCCTCCGCCGCCGCCCGGCGGAGCGCCCGGGCCAGGGGATGGCCGGGAAGCACCAGCGCCTGGGCCATGCCGGCGGCGTCCCCGGCCTCGAGCAGGGCGGCGAGCACCGGCTCGGGGAGGCTCCCCCCCAAAAGCCGCGCGCGCACCTCCTCGGCCGGACGGCCGGTGGCCTTGGCCCGGAGGATGGCCTTGACGTTGGCCAGGTCGGCGCGGAGGAAGAGCAACCGGAGCGCCTCCCGGGCCTCGCCGGAGGCGAGCCCCTCGAGGTCGGCGACGCGGCGGCGGAAGAGCTCGCTCACCGCCCGGTCCACGTCGGCGAGCGCCTCCCCGGTGAGGTACGCCCCGTAGGGGGTCTCGGCGAGCATGCGGAGGTAGTCGGAGAAACCCACCGAGAGGGCCTCGGTGAAGAAGCTCTCGGGCAGGAGCTCCCCTCGGCGGCTTCGCACCCGCGCGCCCAGGTATCCGAAGTCGTCGGCCACGGGCTACCCCCAGAGCACCTGGGCCACCCGGGCGGCGAGCTCTTCCCAAGCGCGCTCCAGGCGGCCGGGCAGGGTGTTCTCCACGTAGGTGTCGCCGCCCTTGGCGTAGACCCGGACCCCGAGCCGGACCCCGGGGTCGGCCTTGACCGAAAGGCCCCGCTCCTTCGCCCAGTCCTCGAGGTGGCCGGTGTCCTCCGGCGCCAGGGCCACCCAGCCCGGCTCGGCCACGGCCGCCACCGCTTCCTCGGCGAGCTTTTTCAAGATCTCGGGGTAGCGGGGATCGGCGCCCATGCCCTGGAGCCGCTCGGCGACCATCCGCTTGGCCCGCTCGATCATCTCGCCGCGGGCCTTCATGCGGGCGGTGGCCACCTTGAGCTCGGCCGCGCTCTCGGCCCGGGCCAGGGCCGCGCGGCGCTCGGCCTCCAGCCGGCGCTCGGCGGCGAGCTTGATCTGCTCCGCCTTGGCCTCGGCCTCGGCCAAGAGGGCCCGGGCCTTCTCCTCGGCCTCGGCGAGGATCTGGTTGATCTCGCGGATGGCCTCTTCCTGGAGGATGGTCTCCAGCTTGGACACGTTCGGCTCCTTGGGGCCGGCGGGCGGCCTAGATCTTGACCCAGAGCAGGAAGGCGAACAGGAAGCCGAAGATCACCAGGGTCTCGGGCAGGAGCAGGAAGATGATGCCGGTACCGAACATCGAGGGCTTCTCGGCGACCGCGCCGACGGCGGCGGCACCGATCCGGGACTGCGCGTACCCGGTGCCCAGCGCCGAGAGGCCGATGGCGAGGCCGACGCCGACGGCGATCAGCCCCTTGCCGGTACCCACGCCCGCGGCCCCCGCGGCCTCCGCCGCGAAGGCCAGCGCACCCAAGACCAAAACCGCCAGAATCGCACCGAACTTCTTCATCGCATACCTCCTTTGATCACGCACCCGCGTTGTTGCGGACGGACGAAAACGGCCGGTAGGGCCGACCCGACTCGTCGTAGAACCCGAACTTGGTAAAGAACTCTACCCAGATCAAACGAACGGGTTGGAGCACGTGCCCAATGGTGGTCAACGCGAGCACCAGCCCGTGCACGGCTAGGCCCACGACGAGTCCAAGCAATACCCCGATGAGCCCCAGCTTGCCGGCGAGGGCGAAGCCGAGGTCGGTGGAGAGGTTGGCCATGATGGCCCCGGTCACCCCCACCGCGTAGATACGGACGTAGCTCAGCATGTGCCCGCCCTGGGTGGGGAGCTCGGTGATCATCAGCGGCATCCGCGCGAGCACGGCGCCGAGCACCCAAAGCCCGAAGCCGAGGACCATCAGGGCGGTAAAGAGCGGGGAGCTCGTGCCGGTCAGGAAGGCGTAGGCGAGCACGATGAGCGCCACCAGCCCGCCCAGGTAGCCCACCGCCTCCCAGAAATGGCGGAGGTGGCGGTGGCGCCAACCCAGCCAGGCGCGGACGGCGAGGCCGTAGAGGACCATGAAGACGCCGAAGAGGATGGTGACCAGGATCAGCATCCCGGCGGTGGCCCCCAGGGTTCGGGGGAGCAGGATCCTAAAGAGCCCCTCGCCGTGCCCGGGGACGTAGAAGACCCCCAGGTGCTCGAGGAAGTTGCCGAAGAACTCCCCGTAGAGGATGCCGAAGACCACCGTCCAGAAGACCATCGGCTTCAGGATGCGCACGGTGTTGTCGAGCGCCGCCGGGGCGAGCTTCATGCCGAAGAGGTCGAGCACCAGGGGCTCGCCGCGCCGGACGTAGCCGGCCAGGAAGCGGGCCAGCAGCCAAAACAGCATGGCGTAGCCGATGTCGCCGACGATCATCCCGAACCAGAAGGGGAAGAAGGCGGCGAGCACCCAGCTCGGGTCCCAGGTGCCGTACTTGGGCACGTTCAGGAAAGTGACCAGGGTCTCGAACGGCCGGATCCAGGCCGGGTTCTCGAGCGTGACCGGGACGCGGTCGGCCTCGTGGTGCTCGTCCACCGGCTCGAAGGCGTAGACCACGCGCTCGCGCAGGCGCTCGAGGGCCTCCTCGACCCGCGACTTCTTGCTCACCGGCACCCAGCCGAAGAGCCCGAACGAAAACCGGCCCCGGGCCAGGGACTCGAGCCGCTTCAGGCGCTCGATCTCGTCCTTCGCCCGGGTCCAGATCGCCATCAGCTTCTCCCGGGCCTCGCGCACGAGCGCGCGGATCGCCTCCTCCACGCTCTCGAGCTCCCCGGGGGCGAGCCGGGCCCGCTCGGCCATCTTGAGCTTGGCTTCGGAGAGGCTCAAGTCCGCGTAAGCGCCGGGGAGGCGGAACTCCGAGAGCCCGAGGCGCCCGAGCGCCGCCCGGGCGGCGTCGGCCTCGCCCTTGAGCACCACCACCGCCGCCGCCCACACCTCGCCGGCGGGCTTGGCGGCGAGGACGTAGCGCTCCGGAAGGGCCTCGGCGAGGGCGGCCTCCAGCCCGGCGACGAGCTCCTCCTTTTCCAGGAGGACGGGAAGCACCCGGAGCCAGCGGCTCCGGTCGAGCCCGTCCACGAGCTCGGCCAGGGCCTCGACGGCGCCGCGGTAGAGGCGTAGGAACTCGAGCTCCTCCAAGAGCCGCTCGCGCTCGCCGGCGAGCACGCTGGCCTTCTGCACCACCGGCTCCAGCGCCTGGGCGACCTCGGCCTGGCTTCCGGTGAAGGGCTTCTTGGGCTCGAGCTCGAGCCCGAGCAGCTTCGCCGCCTGCTCGGCGCCGGCGGCGATCCGCTCCCACTCCTTGAGCTGCGCCTTCTCCTCCTCGGAGAGGGCGTAGGCCTCGAGCTCCTCGGGGCGCAGGGGATCGATGTGCACCACCCCGGCCCGCTGGAGCTCGGCGAGAAGCTCGCGGGCGAGGCGCCTCGGCCCCGCCACCACCAGCTTCTCCATGGGTGCGATCACGGAACCACCTCCTCGAGGACGCGCGCGGCGGCGTCCTCGAGCCGGCCCTCGGCGATCTCGCGCACCTTCTTGGCCTCGGCCTCGGCCCGGGCCTCGGCCTCGGACTCGATATCGCGGACCCGTTTTTCGATCTCAGCCCGGCCCTCCTCCAGCAACCGGGCCGCCTCGGCCTCTGCGGCCTCGAGCTTTTTCTGGGCTTCCTCTTGGGCCTGGCGTAGCTTGTCCTCGGCCATCCGTTTGGCCTCCTCGAGCTTCGCCGCGAGCTCGCGCTCGCGCTCCGCCAGGCTCTTGATCAGTCCTAGGCCATGCATAGGCACTCCCCTCCACCGGAAAACGCGCGGAAACCGCGCCCCGGGCATAATACCGGCGGCCTTCCGCCAGTGTCAACGCGGATTAGACTCAAAAAGATGGTCGTCGAGATCGATGAACGCGGGGCGAAGCGCCTCCTCGCCCGCCACCCCTGGGTCTACCGGAGCGCGGTGCGGAGCGCCCCGGCCGAGCCCGGCCTCTACCCGGTGCGGCACCGGGGGCGGTTTCTCGCCCTGGCGCTCTTCAACCCCAAGAGCGAGCTGGCGGTGCGGGCCTACGCCTGGCGGGAGGGCGAGCCCTGGGCGGTCTGGCTCCAAAACCTGGAGCGGGCCCTCGCCCGACGGGCCGAGGACCGGCAAAAGCGGCCCGAGGGCGGCCGCCGGCTCGTGCACGCCGAGGGGGACTTCCTCCCCGGCTTGGTGGTGGACGAGTACGCTGGGCACCTGGTCGTGCAGATCGGCGCCGCCGCCCTCGAGGCCCGGCGGGAGACCCTGGCCCGCGCCCTGGTGGAGGCCCTCGAGCCCCGCGGCCTGCTCTTCAAGAACGACGCCCGCGGCCGCCTCCAGGAGGGCCTTCCCCGCTACGTCGAGCTCGCCCACGGCGAAGTGCCCGAGCTCCTCTGGATCGAGGAGGGGCCGGTCTGGCTCCCGGTCCGCCCCCGCTCCGGCCAGAAGACCGGGGCCTTCCTGGACCAGCGGGAGAACCGGCTCCTAGCCGGCGAGCTCGCCGCCCGCACCCGACCCGAAAGCGCCCTCGACGTCTTCGGCTACCAGGGCGGCTTCGCCCTGCACGTCGCCCGCCACGCCGCGCGGGTCACGGTGGTGGACGCCTCGGAGGAGGCGCTCCGCGTGGCCCGGGAGGCGGCGCGGAAGAACCGCCTCGAAAATCTGGAGACCCTCGAGGCCAACGCCTTCGACTTCCTAAAGCGCGAGGCCCGCCGGGGTCCCGCCTACGACCTCGTGGTCCTCGACCCGCCCTCCTTCGCCCGCAAGAGGGCCGACCTCGAGCGCGCCTACGCCGCCTACAAGGAGGTCAACCTGCGGGCGATGCGCCTCGTCCGCCCCGGCGGCCACCTGCTCACCGCCTCCTGCAGCCACCACCTCGGGGAGGAGGCGTTCCTGGCCATGCTGAGGGACGCCGCCGGCGACGCCCGGCGGACCTTCCGGCTGGTGGCGCGCCGGGGGCAGGCCGCCGACCACCCGGTGCTGGTCAACGTCCCCGAGACCGGCTACCTCAAGTTCGCGGTGCTCGAGGCCCTCGAGTAGGGGCCCGCCCGGGGCGCTAGGATGGAGGCGAGATATGGACGAGCACAGGGCCAAACTCCTCGAGCTCGGGCAGCACCTGGTCTGGCGGATCGGCAAGGACGAACGCGAGGGGGTGCTGGTGGTGCGGGTGGGGCTCGCCAGCCGCACCCCTAAGTTCGCCCAGCTGCCCCGGCTGGCCCCGGCCACCGACGCCGAGATCGAGGCGCTCAAGAAGGCCGGCAAGGTCAAGGTCGAGTGGGTGGACTGATGGAGGTCGAGCACCGCTTCGCCTTCGCCCTCCAGGCGCCCGAGGGCCGGGCGCGGGAGCTGTTGTTCGCCCCCGAGCGGGTCTTCGCCGCCCTGCCCGGCCTCGAGGAGCTCAAGCGCGAGGGCGCGCGCTTCTCCGGGCGTCTGTGTGGCGAGGCCCCGATCTTCGGCCGGGTCTGCTTCCCCTTCGAGAGCCTCGTCTCCGGCGTGGAGCGCGCCGAACTGGCGCCGGTCCCCCTTACGGAAAAGCACTTTTGGGCCGAGCTCGCCGGCGTCGGCGAGGCCCGGGGCAACGAGCTCCGCTACCGCGTCCGCCTGGTACTCCACGCCGAGCTCCCCGCCGGCGAGAAGTGGGGCGGGCGGGCGCTCCGCCGCATGGCCGAGGCGGCGCTCGCGCGAAACCTCACCCGGGTACTCGCCTCCCTGCCCGAGCGCGTCGAGATCGGGTGATAGAGTATGACCAAAGCGGGAGGTGAGCGAGATGGTGGAGGTACGGTTCCTGGGCCACGCGGCGACGTGGATCAAAGGCGGCGAGACGCGCATCCTCATCGACCCCTTCCTCGAAGGCAACCCCCTGGCGGCGGCCGGACCGGACGAGGTCGAGGCCGACCTGATCGTCCTCACCCACGCCCACGGCGACCACTGGGGGGACACGCTCCGGATCGCGAAGCGCACCGGGGCCAAGGTGGTCTCCACCTTCGAGATCGCGAGCTACGCCCAGGCGCGGGGGGCCGAGGCCTGGCCGATGAACATCGGCGGGACCTACGCCTTCGAGGGCGGCTGGCTGAAGTTCTTCCCCGCCTGGCACTCCTCCTCGTTCCCTGACGGAACCTACGGCGGCATGCCCATGGGGGTGGTGATCGAGCTCCTGGACCGGCGGATCTACCACGCCGGCGACACCGCGCTCTTTTCCGACATGCGCCTCATCGGCGAGGTGGGGCTCGACCTCGCCCTCCTGCCCATCGGCGACACCTTCACCATGGGGCCGGACGACGCCCTCCGGGCGCTCGAGCTCCTAAGGCCCCGGGCGGTGGTCCCCATCCACTACAACACCTTCCCGCCGATCGAGCAGGACGGCGAGGCCTTCGTCGCCCGCGCCCAGGCGCTCGGCTTCGAGGGCCAGGCCCTGAAGCCCGGCGAGGCCCTCGCGCTCGAATGACGCGGCCCCTCAGGCGGGAGGACTTCCGGCTCGAGCTCCTCTTGGGCTTGGGCACCACCGGGCAGGTCTACCTCGCCCACGCCCCCGACGGCCGTCCGGTGGCGCTGAAGATCCCTCGCGCCGAGGTGCACAAGGACCCCGCCCTGGCCGAGCGCGTCGCCCGCGAGGTCCGGCTCTCGCTCGGCCTGGCCCACCCCCACCTGGTCAAGGGGATCGCGGGCAAGCCCTACGGCAAGGACGCCTTCCTGGTGCTCGAGTACTTCGAGGAAGGCAGCCTGGAGGACCGGCTGCAAAAGGGCCCGCTCCCCCGCGAGCGGGCCCTCGCCTACCTGCGCCAGCTCGCCGAGGCCCTCCTCTACCTGCACCGGCTGGGCATCGTCCACCAGGACGTGAAGCCGGCGAACGTCTTCCTGCGCGGCGAGGTGGCCAAGCTCGGCGACTTCGGCGTGGCCAAGACCCGGGAGGACGCGGCTCCCCTGGAACGGGCGGGAAGCCCCTTCTACATGGCCCCGGAGCTCTTCAAGGGGGCCGAGGCCACCCCCGCCTCCGACGCCTACTCCTTCGGGGTGCTGGCCTACGAGCTGCTCGCCGGCAAGCGCCCCTTCTACGGCGAGACCTACGACGAGCTGCTGGCCGCCCACCTGACCCAAAAGCCGCTCCCGCTCAAGGACGCGAACCCGAGGATCGCCCGGGCGGTGATGGGGCTTTTGGCCAAGGACCCCGAGGAGCGGCTCTCGCTGACCGACTTCCTGCGGGCGCTCGAGCCCATCCCCGACGCGCCCACCCCCGCGCGGGCAGAGGACACCGCGCCCCGGCGGTTCTGGCTGCGCCTTTTGAGGAGGAAGCCATGAAACCGATCTGGTACCCGAGCCTGGAGTACACCCGGGGAAGCCATCTGGAGCGACTCATCGAGCGGCTCGGCGTCGCCGACTACGACGAGCTCTACCGCCTCTCGGTCGAGGAGATGGACCGCTTCTGGGCGGCCACCCTCGAGGCGATCGGCGTCGAGTGGTTCGAGCCCTACCAGGCCTTCGTGGACCTCTCCCGGGGGCCGGCCTGGCCCGAGTGGTTCGTCGGCGGCAGGCTCAACCTCGCCCACGTCGCCGTCACCCAGCACCTCTCCCGGGGCCTCGCCCAGCAGCTCGCGCTCGTCTGGGAGGGGGAAGACGGGAAGATCACCCGGCTCACCTACCGCGAGCTCGAACGCGAGGTCGGCCGCGCCGCCGCCCTCTTAAAGGGGCTCGGGGTGGAAAAGGGCGACCGGGTGGGGCTCTTCTTGCCGATGATCCCGGAGACCGCCGTCGCCGCCCTGGCGGTGGCCCGGATCGGGGCGATCCTGGTCCCGATCTTCTCCGGCTACGGCGCAGAGGCGGTGGCCACCCGGCTCAAGGACGCGGACGCCACCCTCCTCGTCACCGCCGACGGCTTCTTCCGCCGCGGCCGGCCGGTAGCGATGAAGCCGGTGGCCGACGAGGCGGCGCGGCTCGCCGGCACCCCGAGGACGCTGGTGGTGCGCCGGCTCGGCGTCGAGGTCCCCTTCGACGAGGCCCGGGACGTCTGGTGGCACGAGGCCCTCGCCGACGTCGCCGCCCCCGCCCCCACCGAGCCGATGGGGAGCATGGACCCCTTCATGCTGATCTACACCTCGGGCACCACCGGCCGGCCCAAGGGCACCGTCCACTACCACGCCGGCTTTCCCTTGAAGGCGGCCCAGGACATGGCCCACCTCTTCGACCTCCGCCGCGGCGAGGTGCTGTTCTGGTTCACCGACATCGGCTGGATGATGGGCCCCTGGGCGATCTTCGGAAGCCTCATCCTGGGCGCCACCGTCTTCCTCTACGAGGGCGCCCCCGACTACCCGGGGCCGGACCGGCTCTGGGCCATGGTGGAGCGGCACGGGATCACCCACCTCGGCATCTCCCCCACCCTGGTCCGGGCGCTCATGCCCTTTGGCACCGAGCCCATCGAGAAGCACGACCTTGCAAGCCTCCGCGTCCTCGGCTCCACCGGCGAGCCCTGGAACCCCGAGCCCTACCTCTGGTTCTTCCACCACGTGGGCCGGGGCAAGGCGCCGATCATCAACTACTCGGGCGGCACCGAGGTCTCGGGCGGCATCCTGGGCAACGTCGTCTTCCGTCCCATCAAGCCCACCGGCTTCAACACCCCCGCCCCCGGGATGAAGGCGGCGGTCCTCGACGACGCCGGGAAGCCGGTGGTGGGTCAGGTCGGCGAGCTCGCCGTCCTCGCCCCCTGGCCCGGCATGACCAAGGGGTTCTGGCGGGACCCCGAGCGCTACGAGAAGACCTACTGGAGCCGGTTTGAAAACGTCTGGGTCCACGGCGACTGGGCGATGGTGGACGAGGAGGGCCACTGGTTCATCCTCGGCCGCTCCGACGACACGCTGAAGGTCGCCGGCAAGCGGATCGGCCCCGCCGAGATCGAGTCGGCGGCGGTGGCCCACCCGGCGGTGAAGGAGGCGGGGGCGATCGGCGTGCCCCACCCGGTCAAGGGCGAGGTGCCGGTGGTCTTCGTCGTCCTGAACCCCGGCTTCGAACCCAGCGAGGCCCTCGCGGAGGCGATCATCCAAAAGGTCGCCGAGCGGCTCGGGAAGCCCCTCGCCCCCGAGCGGGTGGTCTTCGTCCCCGACCTGCCCAAGACGCGAAACGCCAAGGTGATGCGGCGGCTGATCAAGGCCGCCTACCTGGGGGAGGAGACCGGCGACACCTCGGCGCTCGAAAACCCCGAAGCCCTGGAGGCGATCAAGCGGGCCCGGGAATGAAGGGCGGGGCCTACCTGCTCCTCGTCGAACTCGAGGCGCCCCTCGACCTCGGCCGCTTCCGGATCGCTCCCGGGGAGCTCGTCTACCTGGGGAGCGCGAGGCGGGGCTTCGGCCCGAGGCTCCTCCGCCACGCGAGGAGGCTCAAAGGGCCGCCCCACCCCGCCCTCGCCGCCTTCGAGGCCCGCTTTCCCGGGGCGCGGGGGAGGAAGGGCGCGCTCTTTTGGCACGTCGACCACCTGCTCGAGGCCGAGTCCGCCCGGCTCGTCGGCGCTCTGCTCTTTTTTGGCGAAAGCGAGGCCCACCTGCTTCCCAGGCTCCTAGGGATCGGGGCCAGGGTGGCCGCCCCGGGCTTTGGCGCAAGCGACAGCGGCGCCAAAAGCCACCTCTTCTACCTTGGCCACGCGCGGCTTTCCGAACTTCCCGGCGGGGTTTGGGTAAGGTAGGGCCGTGCGGCTGGACCCGGAACTCGTCGCCAAGGCCGAGGCGGTGCGCGCGCTGCTCGCCGAGGGGCTCGAGGCCCTCGCCCCCCTCGGAGTCGAGACCGCGCCCTTAAAGCAGGCGCTTTTGGACCTCGAGGGGCCCTTTTTGCTGGTGGTCGCGGGCGAGTTCAACTCCGGAAAGTCCTCGCTTTTAAACGCCCTCCTCGGCGCGCCGCTCCTGCGGGAAGGGGTCACCCCCACCACCGACAAGATCCAGCTCATCTCCTACGGCGAGGGCACCGAGGCCCTCGGCGAGGACCTGGTCCTCGTTCGCTTCCCCCACGAGCTTTTGAAGACCCTCCGCTTCGTGGACACCCCGGGGACGAACGCGGTGATTCGCCGCCACCAGGCGCTCACCGAGGCCTTCCTCCCCCGGGCCGACCTGATCCTCTTCACCACGAGCGCCGACCGCCCCTACGCCGAGAGCGAGCGGCGGTTTTTGGAGCTCATCCGCTCCTGGGGCAAGAAGGTCGTCCTGGTGGTGAACAAGGCCGACCTCCTGAACGAGGCGGAAAAGGAGGAGGTCCGCGCCTTCGTCCTCGAGAAGGCCCGGGAGACGCTGGGCCTGGTGCCACCGGTCTTTTTGGTGAGCGCCCGCACCGGCGAGGGGTTGGCCGAGCTCGAGGCCAAGATCCGCGAGGTGCTAGGGCGCGAGGCCGCCCGCCTCAAGCTATCGAGCCCCCTCGGGGTGCTCCAGCGGCTCCTCGAGGATGGCCAAGACCGGCTCTCGGCCGAGCATAAGCGCCTGCTCGCCGAAGCCGAGCGCTGCCGGACGCTGGACGCCCTGCTAAAGCGCCACCTCCGGCAAACCCAAGAGGAGTTCGCCGGGCGCAAGGCACGGCTCGCCCAGGTCTTTGCCGAGATCGAAAAGCGGGGCGAGCGCTGGTTCAAAGAGCACGTGCGGCTCGGGCGGATCCTCGACCTTTTGAACGCGAGCCGGGTGCAGAAAAGCTTCGAGTCCGAGGTCATTCGGGACGCCGAGGAGCGGCTTGTGCTCGAGCTCACCGACGCCCTGGCCTGGATCGGCCGGCGCGAGCGGGACCTCCTCGCCTCCGCCCTCGACCTGATCAAGACCGCGCGTACGGTCGAGGCCGCGGAAGAGGGGGACCTGAAGGCAAGGCTCCAAGAGGCGCTCGCCCGCTTCTCGCCGGAGGCCGAGGCCGCCTTCGTCCAGGGCCGGGTCGAGGCCGCCCTCAAGGCCACCGCCCTGGCCGAGGCGGGGGCGGTGGGGCTCGGGGCGCTGATCGCGCTTTTGCTTCACGGCCTCGCCGCCGACGTCACCGGCCTCACCGCCGGCCTCGCCGCCGCCATCCTCGGCCTCTCGGTCCTCCCCCGCCGGCGGGAGGCCGCCCTTCGGGAGTTCAAGCGGAGGCTCGCGGCGATCCGGGAGGAGCTCGAGGCCGCCCTCGAAAAAGCCCTCGCCGAGGAGCTCGAAAAGAGCGCCGAGCGCTTCCGGGCGCTCTACCGCCCGGACTGCGAGCGGATCCAGGGTGCGCTCGAGGCGCTCGAGGCCAAGGTGGAAAGGCTACGGGCCCTCGAGGACGAAGCGAAGCGCCTGCGGGCGAACCTGGAAGACGGCTAGGCCCAAACTTCCGCCGGGCCCAACGCCGAGGGCCCCGATCGCCGTCCCCTCCCCCGCGCAAAGGGGGCCGCCCGAAGGCGGCCCCCTCCACAAGCCACTGGCTACAAGCCACAAGCCCTTTTTTAAAACTCCCCGAACATGATCGCCCGCTTGACCTCCTGAATGAGCTGGGTCACCGGGATCTCCCGCGGGCAGGCCTCGGTGCAGTTGTAGGCGGTGCGGCAGCGCCAGACGCCGCCGGTGGAGCCGAGGACGGGGAAGCGCTCGTGGGCACCCTGGTCGCGGGAGTCGAAGATGAAGCGGTGGGCCTGCACGATCGCCGAGGGCCCGATGTAGGTGCCGTTCACCCAGAAGACCGGGCAGCTGGTGGTGCAGGAGGCGCAGAGGATGCACTTCGTGCCCTCGTCGAAGCGCTCCCGCTCCTCGGGGGACTGGAGCCGCTCCCGCTCGGGCGGGGGCTCGTCGTTGATGAGCCAGGGCTTGACCGCCCGGTAGGCCTTGAAGAAGGGCTCCATGTCCACCACGAGGTCCTTTTCCACCGGCAGGCCGCGGATGGGCTGGACCTCGATCACCTCGGTGCCCAGGTCCTTGACCAGGGTCTTGCAGGCGAGCCGGTTCCGGCCGTTGATCATCATCGCGCAGGAGCCGCAGATGCCGTGCCCGCAGCTCCGGCGGAAGGCCAGGGTGCCGTCGCCCTCCCACTTCACCTTGTGGAGGAGGTCGAGCACCCGGTCCATCGGCTCGGCCTCCAGGCGGTAGCTCTCCCAGTGGGGCCGGGCGTCCTTTTCGGGGTTGTAGCGGAGAATCTTGAGCGTAACCTGCATCACGCCCTCCCTAGTACGCCCTCGGCTTCGGCTCGAACTTGGTGATCACCACCGGCTTGTAGGCGAAGCGCACCTTGCCGTTGCCCTCCTTGTAGATGAGGGTGTGCTTGAGCCAGTTCTCGTCGTCGCGCTCGGGGTAGTCCTCGCGGGCGTGGGCGCCGCGGGACTCCTTGCGGTTCTTGGCCGAGTGCACCAGGGCCTCGGCGTTCTCGAGCAGGAAGCCGAGCTCGATGGCCTCGATGAGGTCGGCGTTGTAGCGCTCGCCCTTGTCCTGGATGGTGACCTTCTCGTAGCGGTCGAAGAGTTCCTTCAGGATCCCGACCTGCCTGTTGAGGAGCTCCTCGGTGCGGAAGACCGAGGCGTTCTCCATCATCGTCTCCTGCAGGTCCTTGCGGATGGCGAAGGGGCTCTCGCCGCCGGCGTTCGCCTTGATCTTGCTGATCAGCTCGCGGGCGCCGTCGGTGGCGTCGGGCGGCAGGTCCACGAAGGCTTCCCCTTGGGCGAAGCGGGCGGCGGCGAGGCCGGAGCGGCGGCCAAAGACCACCAGGTCGCCGAGGGAGTTCGTGCCCAGGCGGTTGGCCCCGTGGAGGCTGACGCAGGCCACCTCGCCGGCGGCGTAGAGGCCGGGCACCACGGTGTTCTCCCCGTCCTTGATGACCTCGCCGTCCAGGGTGGTGGGGATCCCGCCCATGGCGTAGTGGGCGGTGGGCACCACCGGGATCATCTCCTTCACCGGGTCCACGCCCAGGTAGGTGCGGGTGAACTCGGCGATGTCCGGAAGCTTCTTCTCGATGATCTCGGGGTCGAGGTGGGTGAGGTCGAGGCAGATGTAGTCCTTGTTGGGCCCGCAGCCCCGCCCCTCGCGGATCTCCAGGTACATCGCCCGGCTCACCACGTCGCGGGGCGCCAGGTCCTTGATCGTGGGGGCGTACCGCTCCATGAAGCGCTCGCCCTCGCCGTTCCTCAGGATGCCGCCCTCGCCCCGGGCGCCCTCGGTCACCAGGATGCCGAGCCGGTAGAGCCCGGTGGGGTGGAACTGGTAGAACTCCATGTCCTCCAGGGGCAGCCAGCCCTTGCGGTAGAGGATCGCGGTCAGGTCGCCGGTCAGGGTGTAGGCGTTCGAGGTCACCTTGAACATCCGGCCGAAGCCGCCGGAGGCGATCACGATCGCCTTGGCCTGGAAGGCGTGGAGCTCGCCGGTGGCGAACTCCAGGGCCACCACCCCCACCGCCCGGCCGTCCTTGTCGAAGACCACGTCGAGCACGTGGAACTCGTTGTAGAAGGTGATGCCGTGCTTGACCGACTGCTGGTAGAGGGTCTGGAGGATCATGTGGCCGGTGCGGTCGGCGGCGTGGGCGGCGCGGGCCACCGGGGCCTTACCCCACTCCTTGGTGTGGCCGCCGAACCGGCGCTGGGCGATCTTGCCGTTCGGGAGCCGGTCGAAGGGGAGCCCCATGTGCTCGAGCTCAATCACCGCGTCGATCACCTCGCGGGCGAAGACCTCGGCCGCGTCCTGGTCGGTGAGGTAGTCCCCGCCCTTGACGGTGTCGAACATGTGCCACTCCCAGTGGTCCTCCTCGACGTTGCCGAGGGCGGCCCCGATCCCGCCCTGCGCGGCACCGGTGTGGGAGCGGGTGGGATAGAGCTTCGAGATCACCGCCACGTCGGCGCCCGCGCGGGCGGCGTAGAGCGCCGCGGTGAGCCCCGCGCCGCCGGCGCCGATCACCAGTACGTCGTGTTGGTGTGCCATCCCCTACCTCCCTATTCCATGGGCTGGTAGTTCCAGCCCCAAAGCGCGAGGGTGCCGAACACGGTCACCAGGAAGACGAAGGTGTAGACCAGGATCTTGACCCAGGCCCGGGCCCGCCCCGAGGCGATGTAGTCGTCGATGATGTAGCGGAGCCCGTTGGTCCCGTGGAGGATCGAGAGGAAGAGCAAAAGCCAGTTGTAGAACTTCCAGGTCACCGAGTTCATCACCTTGACCATGTGGTCGTAGTTGAGGTCGTGGTGGAAGTCGAAGATCACCGCCCGGGTGAAGAGGTGCCCGAGCACCAGGAAGACGAGCAGCACCCCCGAGACCCGCATGAAGATCCACCAGGCGAGCTCGAGGTTGCTCGAGGCGAGCCTTTTCGCCTCCTCGAAGCGGCGGGCGCGCATGGCCATCACTCACCACCCCCGAAGACGTGCCCGAGCATGGCGAAGAGCATGGGAAAGCCGATCACCACGTAGAGGGCCCAGACGCCGTACCATAGCTGCCGCTGGTACTTCACCCCCCAGGAGGTGAAGTCCATCAGGATAATCCGGAGCCCGTTCAGGGCGTGATAGAGGACCAGGGCGGCCACGCCCACGAGCCCCAGGCCGAAGATGGGGTTGGCCTCGAACTCGAGGAGGGCGTTGAACCACTTGGGCCCGAACATGGAGCTCGAGATCTCGGTGACGTGGAGGGTCAGGAAGAGGATGATCGCCACCCCCGAGATCCGGTGGAGAACGAAAGCCCATTGTCCTTCTCTGCCGCGGTACATATCCCCTCCTTTTCGGCCCCAGTTTAACCCTCCCCTCACGAAGAATGTCCCTAGGCAAAGGAACCTTTTCGATCGGCCCGAGCCCCATACCTCCCCGGGGCATGGAAACGCTCCAGAAGCCGGGCCGACGAAGATTTGGGCAGAACGGCCCGGCATTCTAGAGGAAAACCCCCACGGCCGGTTCTTCCCTTATCTACCGGGTATCTTACCTTCCGAAGCGCCCAAAGGAGGGGGAGATTTGGACCGCCCGCGCTTCCAATCTTGACAAGGGGGGCGGGCTCCCCCATAATGCCGATTGCGGGCGGGGGTACCCCGCTCCCTCGAGGAAAGGAGGTCGAGAGATGGAGCTCTTCGGGTTCGGGCCCCACCTGATGATCGACGGCTACGACGCCGATCCCAAGAAGCTCGCCGACCGGGACCTGATCTACCGGGTCCTCGACGAGCTTCCCGAGAAGATGGAGATGACCAAGGTGCTGCCCCCCTCGGTCTACGACTACAAGGGGCAGACCGAGGAGGACGAGGGGCTCGCCGGCGTGGTCATCATCGCCGAGTCGCACATCGCCATCCACACCTTCCCCAAGCGGCGCTTCATCAGCGTGGACATCTTCTCCTGCAAGGACTTCGAGATCGAGACCGCGGTGCGCTACCTCACCGAGGCCTTTGGTATCCAGCGCTACGAGACCTACCTGGTGAACCGCGGCAAGGAGTACCCCAAGAACCCCGAAGAGGCCCGGATGATCCTCGAGGGCGAACGGGAGTACCTAGAGGCCCGGATCGCCTGACCCGAGCACGAACCCCTCGCCGGCTCCCCAGGGGGCCGGCGCTCTTCTTTAGAAGAAGGCCTCCAGGACCCCGTCGAAGACGAACTGCACCGCGAGCGCCGCGAGCAGCACCCCGAGCACCCGGGTCACGACGTTCACCCCGGTCCGGCCCAGCAGCCGGCTCAAGACCGCGGCGAGCCGGAGGGCGAGGTAGGCGAAAAGGAGCACCAGCGCCGCCGCCAGCGCCACCGCGTAGGCGCCCCCGGGCACGTGCCGGGCCTCGGCCGTGAGCACCAGGACGCTGGCCATCGCCCCCGGCCCCACGAGGAGGGGGATCGCCAGGGGAAAGACGCTGATGTCCTCGCGCATGCGGGCCTCCTCCTCCTCCTCGGGGGTCTCCCGCATTCGGTGGACGAAGACCATGTCGAGGGCGATCTTGAAGAGCAAGAGGCCGCCGGCGGTGCGGAAGGCGGGAAGGCCGATCCCCAGGTAGCGCAGAAGCGGCTCGCCGAAGAATCCGAAGAAGACGAGCAAAAGGGTGGCGATCAAGACCGCCCGCCGGGCGATGCGGAGCCGCTCGGCCGGCGGGCGGTCCCCGGCGAGCGCCACGAAAACCGGCGCCAGCCCCACCGGGTCCATTACCACGAGAAGCGTGGTGAAGGCCTTCAGGAAGAGGGCCAGCGCCGCCAACTAGACCAGCATCTCCTCGAAGTAGCCCTGGAGCCGCTCGGCCTCGTGCTCGCCCCGGGCCACCACCAGGATGGTGTCGTCCCCGGCCAGGGTGCCCACCAGGTCGTCGTTCTTGAGCTTGTCAATTAAAAGCGCGATGCCGGCGGCGTGGCCGAGCGCGGTGCGCAGCACGATGATGTTCCCGCCCCGGTCGATGTCGTGCACGAACTCCTTGAACTGGCGGCGCAGCTCGGCCTCGACGTCCTCCTCCAGCTCGATCGGGGCCAGCGCGTACTTGTGCTTGCCCCGCCCGAGGGGAACCCGCACCAGGCGAAGCTCGCTGATGTCTCGGCTCACCGTGGCCTGGGTGACGTTGAACCCCTCCTGGCGGAGCCGCTCGACGAGCTCGGCCTGGGTGGATATCTCCTCGCGGGCGACGATCTCCTGAATTTTCTTATGACGCAGCTCCTTGTTGGGCATAGGCGATCCCTCCTGGGTTTTCTTCGGAGATTATACGGGCTTTTGCATAAACCCGAGGGCGCGGGTTAACAACCGATCGGCGAGCGCCCGCTTCGAGGCCTTGCCCCAGGCCTCGGTCCGGCCCGAGCGCTCGATCACCACCAGGCGGTTCTCGTCGGCGCCGAAGGCGGTCTCGGGGTCGGTGGGGTAGTTCAGGCAGATCAGGTCGAGGTTCTTCTTGAGGAGCTTTTCGTAGGCCCGGCCCAGGCCCTCGCTCGTCTCCATGGCGAACCCGACCAGCACCTGGCCGCGCTTTTTCTCGCCGAGCTCGGCGAGGATGTCCGGCGTGCGCACGAGGCGGAGCCGTTTTTCGTCCCCTGCCTTGGGCTCCTTCTCGCGCTTGGGCTCCGGCACCCGCCAGTCCGCCACCGCCGCCGCCATGACCACGAGGTCCACCTCGGGAAAGCGCGCGAGCACCGCCCGGTGCATCTCAAGGGCGCTCTCCACCGGCACCCGCTCGACGCCGAAGGGGTCGGGGAGGTTGGTGGGGCCGTGGACCAGGATCACCCGGGCCCCCCGGTCCCGGGCGGCCTCGGCCACGGCGTAGCCCATCTTGCCGGAGGAAGGGTTGGAGATAAAGCGCACCGGGTCCAGGTGCTCGCGGGTGGGTCCGGCGGTGACCAGCACCGTCCGGCCGGCGTAGTCCTTCTCGGTGAGGTGGAAGCGGACGTGGGCGGCGAGCTCCTCGGGCTCGAGCATCCGCCCGAAGCCGGGGGCCTCCCCCACCGCCGCCATCGCCCCGAAGACGGGGCCGGCGAAGGCGTGCCCGCGCTCGCTCAAGCGACGGACGTTCTCCCGCACCGCGGGGTCGGCCCACATCTCGGGGTTCATCGCTGGGGCCCAGAGGACCCGGCGGGCG
>JALVVO010000150.1 GCA_027023345.1 Thermaceae bacterium | reverse complement strand
TCTCGAGCCGCCTGGACGAGGGCCTCGGCGATCGGGTGCTCGCTTTTTTCCTCAAGCGCGGCGGCGAGGCGAAGGGCCTCGGCCTCCCCGATCCCCTCGGTCCAGACCGCCACCAGGTTGGGCCGGCCTTCGGTGAGGGTGCCGGTCTTGTCGAAGACGACCGTGTCGGCCCGGGCGAGGGCCTCGAGCGCGTCGCCCCTGCGAAAGAGCACGCCGACCCGGGCGGCCCGCCCGGTGGCCACCATCACCGCCGCCGGCGTGGCCAGGCCCAGCGCGCAGGGGCAGGCGATGAGGAGGACCGAGAGCAGCGCGGTGAAGGCGTAGGAAAGCCGGGGCTCGGGGCCGAAAAGGAGCCAAAGGGAAAAGGCGAAGAGCGCGACCAGCCCCACCGCCGGCACGAAGACGGCGGCGATCCGGTCGGCCAGGGCCTGGACGCGGGGCTTCGCCCCCTGGGCCTCCTCCACCATCCGCACGAGCCGGGCCAGGTAGCTGGCCTCGGCAGGGCGGGTGACCTCGAGCACGAAGCTCCCCCGGGCGTTCTGGGTCCCTCCCACCACCTCGTCGCCGGGCCCCTTCCGCACCGGCACCGGTTCGCCGGTGAGCATGGACTCGTCCACGTAGCTCTCGCCCTCGACCACCACCCCGTCGGCGGGGATCCGCTCGCCCGGCCGCACCCGTACCCGGTCGCCGGGGAGGAGGGCCTCGTCCTGCCTCTCCCGCTCGCCCTCGGGGGTGAGGACCCGGGCGGTCTTGGGCCTGAGCGAAAGGAGCTTCTGGATCGCCGCCTGGGTCCGGCCCTTGGCCAGGGCCTCGAGGTACTTGCCGAGAAGGATCAACGCCACGATCACCGCGGCGGCCTCGAAGTAGGTCGCCGCCGCCCCCGGCGGAAAGAGGCCGGGCGCGAGCACCGCGAGCGCCGAGTAGAGGAAGGCGCTCCCCGCCCCGAGCGCCACCAGGGTGTTCATCCCCGGGCTCCTGTGCCGGAGCTCGGCGAGGGCCCCGGCGAAGAACCTCCGCCCGGCGACCGCAAGCACAGGGAAGGCGAGCGTCCCCTCCAGCGCCTGCCAGAACCGCTCGGGGAGCCCCTCGAACCCTCCCGGCACGAGCATTCGCCCCATCGCCACCGCCACCACCGGCAGGGCGAGGAGGAGGGCGAGCGCCAAGTCGCGGCGCAGGCCCGCGAGCTCCGCCTCCCGGGCCCGGGCCAGCGGGGCCCCTTCCTCCTCCAGGACGAAGGGCTCGTGCCCCGCCTCGCGCACCGCCTGGAAAAGGGCCCCGCGCCCCACCAGGTCGGGCAGGAAACGCACCACCGCCCGCTCGCTCGCGAGGTTGACCCGGGCCTCGAGCACCCCCGGGGCCCCCTCGAGCGCCCGCTCCACCCGCCGCACGCAGGCGGCGCAGGTCATCCCCTGCACCCGGACCGGAACCTCGCGCGCGCTCACCGGTACTTGAGCACCTCCATGAGCTCGTCCACGATCGCCTCCACGTCGCCCCGCTCGTGGGCGGTGGCGACGTGGATCTTGAGGTGGCTTCTGAGCACCAGCTCGCCGACCTTATCCAAGGCCCCCTGCACCGCCTTGATCTGCTTGAGAACGTCCACGCAGTAGACGTCCTCGGACTCGAGCATCCGAAGGATCCCCTCGACGTGGCCGCGGATCGAGAGGAGGCGGCGCCGCGCCTCCTCCCGCGTCCGGGGATCAAGGCGGAGCTTGTGCCGGTGGGAAGACGCCATCAGGCCTCCACAACCTCGGCCCGGTAGCCTTCCCGCTCGATCGCGGCGACCACCGCATCAAGATCGGGCCGTCCCTCGACGACGGCCTCGCCCCGCTCCAAGCTGACCTCGACCACCCGTTCGACCCCCGGGGTGGCCTCGAGCGCCTTCCGGACCGCCATCACGCAGTGGTTGCAGCTCATGCCGCGCACCTTGATCCGCATCGTTCCCTCCCTCCACCCCTCCCCTGGGGGGAGGGGTGAGGACAGCTTAAACCAAGCTCGCGCACCGGGGTGTGACCCCGCCCACTTACTCGCCCGCGAGCCCCAGCCGCTCGGCGTCTTTCTGCATCGCCTCGATCACGAAGGCGGCGTGCTCCCAGAGGTCCACCCCGAGGAGCTCGGCGCCCCGCTTCAAGACCTCGCGGTCCACCCCCCGGGCGAAGGACTTGTCCTTGAACTTCTTCTTGAGGCTCTTCACCGTGAGCGAGTGGATGCTCCGGTCGGGCCGGACGTAGACCGCCGCGGTGACCAGGCCGGTGATCTCGTCGGAGGCAAAGAGCGCCCGCTCGAGGAGGCTCTCGGGCTCGACGCCGCTCCGCTCGGGGGCGTGGGCGAGGACGGCGCGCACGATCTCGGGGGGATAGCCCTTCTCCTCCAGGACGCGCGCTCCCACCTTGGGGTGCTCGTCGGGGTGGCGCTCGTAGTCGAAGTCGTGGAGGACCCCGGCGATCGCCCAGGTCTCCTCGTCCTCCCCGAACTTCCTAGCGTAGGCCCGCATCACCGCCTCCACCGCGTACATGTGGCGGCGCAGGGCCTCGGACTCGGTCCACTCGTGCATTAGGGCAAGGGCGTCTTGGTAGGTGGGCATAGGAACAGTTTAGGCCTTACCGCCTCAGGCGCAGAGGGTTAGCATGAAAGGCGTGCGCATCGGCTACGGCGAGGACGCCCACCGACTGATTCCGGGCCGGCGGCTCGTCCTCGGCGGGGTGGAGATCCCCTCCGAGCGCGGGCCCCTCGCCCACTCCGACGGGGACGCCCTCCTGCACGCCCTCACCGACGCGGTGCTCTCGGCCCTCGCGCTCGGCGACATCGGCGCCCTCTTTCCCGACACCGATCCGAAAAATGCCAACCGCCCTTCGCGGGACTTCCTCGAGGAGGCCCTCCGCCGCGTCCGGGAGCGGGGGTACCGGGTAGCCCAGGTGAGCGCCGCGGTGATCCTCGACCGGCCCAAGCTCGGCCCCCACCGGGCGCGTATCCAGGAGAGCGTCGCCCGGCTGCTCGAGCTCAACCCCGAGCAGGTGGGCCTTGGCTTCAAGACCAGCGAGGGCCTGGCCCCCGACCACGTGCAGGTCCGGGCAGTGGCCCTACTCCTTCCCCTCGACCAGCCCTAGGCCCGCGTCCCAAAGGGCCATCTGCCCCTCGACCACCTCGAGCAAGAGGGTCGAGGCCTCGGCCATGCCGAGCGCCTCGATGGCCACGTCGGCGAGCTCCTCGAAGTCGTGCAGGAAGGCCTCGATCACCGCCGAGGTCCGCCGCTCCCAGTACTCCCGGGCCAGCTCGTCCTCGGGCTCCAGGGGCTTCATCCCCTCGTAGAAGAGCCGGGTGCCCAGCCAGAGCACGGTCATCGCCCGGTCCCAGCCCTCGCTAAACACCGCGCGAATGCGCTCACCCCAGTACTCGACCACCGGGTCCTCGAGGCCGGGCTCGGCGTGGACCTCGAGCCAGTCGAGCTCCTCGGTGAGAAGCAGGAGCGCCTGGGCCACCACGTAGCGGTGGCTCTTCGGGATCTCCGAGAGCAGGCAGCCGATCGCCGCCGTCGCCCGCTCGAACCAGCGGAGCTCGCAGGCGAGCCAGCGGCGAAAGGCCCGCTCCGAGGGCGGGCGTTCCAGAAGGCGCAGAAGCGGGTGGTGCTTGGCGCGGTCCCAGATCTCCCGGTGCGCCGCCAGTAGCCGCTGGGTCGAGCGCATCATTTGAGCTTAACCCCGATGGCCTCTTCGGGTTGTGGTTCATGACCACCGAAGCGCGTCCAAGTTTCGGACGCACCCGAGCCGCGACCCCGCCTCGCTTCGGCCCACCCTCGGCGGGCTGGGGAACCGAGGTTGGAGGAGCGAGTCCAAATCAATCGGCGCGCTCCAGGCTGAGGAGCAGTGCCTCGACCTCCTCGAGGTAGGCGTCCTTGGGGACGAGCTCGTAGCCCCGGCTCCCCCGCGCGGCGTAGTAGGGCTGGTCGAGGCGGAGCCGCCGCCGGGGCTCCAGGTGGCGGCGGACCTCGGCGGGACGAAAAAGCGCGCGGAAGCCGACCGCCACCCGCTCGGTGGCGAGGACGAGGGCAAACCAAACCAACCGAAGGCGCACGCCGTCCCCCTAGCGTCCGGGCTCGAGCACCAACCGCTCCTTGACCTCCCCAAGCCCCATCGGCAGGTACTCGCCCCGGGCCCAGAGCGGTAGCAGGTCCGCGTAGTGCCGGCTCAATACGTTCCCCGACTGCCCCATGGGGTGGACGAAGCGGCTTTCCTCGGGGTGGGCGAGGTCGACGAGCTGGCGGTAGGAGGGCCCCCAGAACATGCGGAAGTCCTCGGGGCGGTAGATGCCCACATTCACCGTGTAGCGGTCGCCGCCGCGGGCGATGCTCCGCTCGAAGACGCGCCGCACCCGGGGGTCATGGCTCATCACCGGGTGGGCGAAGACGGCGGGGTGGAGCTGGCCCCAGGGGGGAACCACCTCGCCGAGCCGCTTGAGGGCGGCCTCGAGCGCGTCGGCGGCGAACTCCATGCACTCCACCCCCCGCGCGGTGCAGGCGGCGTCGCCCTCGAGCATGGCCCGGAGCAGGTAGCGGGGCTCATCCCAGTAGCGCTCGCCCACCTCGGCCTCGGGGAGCCGCGAGAGCTCGGTGTACCAGGCCTCGAAGACGCTGGCCTCCTCGCTCTTCGCCCGGGTGTCGCCGTCCCAGGCGAGGAGGCGCTTTTGCCAGGCGCGGGCCCGCTCGCTTTTGGGACGGAGGCGCTCGAGCACCGGCCGGAACGCCCGGTAAAGCAGGCTCACCTCGTCGAGCTGGATCGCCTTCAGGCTCTCCAGGTCGTGCCGCGGCCGCGATCGGATGAGCGCCTCGATCCGCTCGGCGCGGAAGGGCTCGGCCCAGTCCACCCCGAGGAGGTAGGGGTAGTCCTTGGGCACCGGCTTGTTATTGGCGGTGACGATGTAGCCCTCGGGCGGGTCCTCGACCCGGGGTAGCTCCTCGAAAGGGATCCAGCCCTGCCAGTCCCACTCGCCGGTGCCTGGCACCGGGTAGGCCCCCGAGTGGCCGGGTTTTCGGATCGGGATCCGGCCCGGCGCGACGTAGGCGATCTTCCCCGTCCGGTCGGCGTAGACGAAGTTCTGGCTGGGGGCGACGTAGTAGCGGAGCGCGGCCAGGAACTCCTCGAAGCTCCGCGCCCGCTGAAGGCGCAGGAAGGCCTCGAGGGTGGTGTCGCCGTCGTCCAGGCTCACCCAGCGCAGGGCCAGCGGGCGGGCGCCGGGGACCTCCACCACGTCGGAGATCACCGGGCCGTAGACGGTCTCCCGCACCCGGAGCTTCACCGGCGAGCGCCCCTTGACCCGGATGACCTCCTCGCGCACGCGGTAGGGACGCACCTCGCCCCGGTAGCGGTAGCCGCCCTCGGCCTCCACGAGCACGTAGAGGTCCTGGACGTCGGCCCCCAGGTTGGTCACCCCCCAGGCCACGTGGTCGTTCCGCCCGATCACGATCCCGGGGAGGCCGGGAAAGCTCGCCCCCACCGCGTGAAAGCCAGGGGCCTTGAGCTCCATCAGGATCCAGATCGAGGGGGCGGTGAGGCGGAGGTGGGGGTCGTTGGCGAGGAGGGCGCCGCCGGTCGCGCTCCGCTCGGGGGCGATCACCCAGTTGTTGGAGGCTTCCAGCCCCACCCGGACCTCGGGAAGCGCCCGCAACAGCCCCTCCGCCAGCGTCCCGTCGGCGGGAGCGGGCCAGGCCGCGACGCTCCTCACCACCGTCGGCGCGTCCTCGGGGTAGGGGGGCAAAAGCTCGTTGATGCGCTCCTTCGTAAGTCCACGGGCGAGAAGGCGGTAGCGCTTGAGCTCGGCGTCGTAGTTATGGGAGAGCTCCCAGCTCATCAGCTTGGCCCAGACCAGCGCGTCCTCCGGCCTCCAGGGCTCGGGGCGAAAGCCCAGGAGCCGAAACTCGAGGGGGAGCGGCGGGTTCGTCTTCAGGTAGGCGTTGACGCCGGCGACGTAGGCGTCGAGCTGGTCGCGGATCTCCGGCGAGAGCGCCCGGTAGGCGGCGCGGGCGGCCCGGTAGACCCCGAGCGTGCGCATGAACTTGTCGGTCTCGAGGGCCGCCGGCCCCAGCACCTCGGCGAGCCGCCCGGCGCCCAATCGCCTTTGGAACTCCATCTGCCAGAGCCGCTCCTGGGCGTGGGCCACCCCCTGGGCGAAGAAGAGGTCAGTGAGGCTCTGGGCCTCGATCCGGATCACCCCGTGGGCGTCCCTCTTGACCTCGGCGGTGGCCGAGAGCCCGGCGAGGACAAGCCGCCCGCTGGTCCGGGGCAGGGTCGCGGTCTTGACGTAGTAGTAGCCCCCCACCAGGAGCAAGAGGACGAGGACCACCAGGAAGCCTACGAGGTACTTGAAGAGCCGCCAGAGCATGCCGCCCCCTTTGGCCCTACTCTACCCCCGGAGTTGCGTTAGTATGGCGGGGTTCCAGGAGGTCGCATGCCCCAAGGACTGCCCCTCACCATCGGCATCGAGGAAGAGTACCAGCTCATCGATCCCGAAAGCCGGGACCTCGCGCCCATGGCGAGCCGGGTCCTGGCCGACGCGCCCGCCTACCTGACCCGGCTTCTGAACCCCGAGCTCCACCAGGCGATGATCGAGATCGGCACCCCGCCGGCGGAAAACATCCGCGAGGCCTACCGCTTCTTGAAGGACATGCGCACCGTCGTCGCCGAGCTCGCCGAGCGCCACGGCGTGCGCATCGTCGCCGCCGGCACCCACCCCTTCGCCCTGTGGGAGGAGGTGCCGATCACCGAGAAGGAGCGCTACCAGGAGCTCCTCGGCGAGTTCCAGGACGCGGTGCGGGCCCTTCTCATCTTCGGCACCCACGTGCACATCGGCGTCGGCGGTGACCTCGAGTTCCGCATCGACGCGATGAACGTGCTCCGTTACATGCTCCCCCACATGCTCGCCCTCACCGTCTCCAGCCCACTTTGGCGTAACCGCAAGACCGGGTTCAAGAGCTACCGCAGCCTGATCTGGCGCAACCTCCCCCGTACCGGCATCCCGGTGGTCTTCGACTCCCACGCCGCCTACCAGCACCTCGTGGACGTGCTGGTGCAGACCGGCTCGATCCCCGACGCCTCCCGGATCTGGTGGGCGATCCGACCCCACCACGCCTACCCCACCCTCGAGTTCCGCGCCTTCGACCTCGCCACCAACCCGATGGACGTGATCGCGGTGGCGGCGCTGGCGCAGGCGCTCGTTTACAAGCACTACCTGATGCGGCAGGACAACATCACCTTCCGCGTCTACCCCACCCCGATGATCGAGGAAAACCTCTGGCGGGCGGCCCGATACGGCCTCGAGGGCAAGCTGATCGACTTCGGCGAGCGCCGGGAGAAGTGGGCCCGGGACCTGATGGTCGAGCTCGTCGAGTTCGTGGACGAGGTACTCGACGAGCTCGACTCCCGCTGGGCGGTGGAGCACGTCTTCCGCATCCTCGACCGGGGAACCTCGGCCGACCACCAGCTCAAGGTCTTCGAGGAGACCGGCGACGCCCGGGCGGTGGTGGACTGGCTGGCCGAGGAAACCCTCAACTTTTCCGAAGAGGACGGGGCGGACCGGGTATAATCGCAACCCGGGATGCCACTCGTCGCCGCCGACACCCTCGCCGACTTCGAAGCCAGCCTGCCCCGCTACCTGGCCGACCTCAAGACCCTGGTCGGGTTCGAGACCCCGAGCTGCCCCTCCCGGCTTGACCGCGGGGCCCGCGAGGAATGCCTGCGCCACCTGCGGGCGGCGGCGGCCTGGCTGGAGGGGCGGTTCGCCCTGATCGGGCGGGTCGAGCGGATCGAGCTCCCCACCGGCCCCCTGCTCAAGGTGACCCGCCGCGGGCGGGGGCCGAACGTGCTCCTCCTCGCCCACTACGACACCGTCCACCCCCGGGGCTCGTGGAAGACGCTCTGGCGGGAGGACGCGGAGCGGATCTACGGCCCCGGGATCTACGACATGAAGGGCGGGCTGCTCTTCATCCCCTGGGCGGTGCGCTACCTGATCGGCGCCGGGCTCGAGCACCCCCACCTCACCATCCTCCTCACCCCCGACGAGGAGATCGGCTCGGAGGCCTCCCGGGAGGTCATCCAGCAGGAGGCGACCCTCGCCGACGCCGCCCTCGTGCTCGAGGCCCCCACCAGGACCGGCGACCTCAAGGTGGCCCGGAAGGGAGTCGGCCTCTTCCGGGTCCAGGTCAAGGGCCGGGCCGCCCACCAGGGGGTGGAGCCCGAGAAGGGAGTGAACGCGGTGGTGGAGGCGGCCCACTTCGTCCTCTTCGCCAAGGCCCAGGAGAACCTCGAGGCCGGCACTACTGTGGGCCCCAACGTGATCCGGGGGGGATTCGCCAGCAACGTGGTCGCCCCCGAGGCCGAGCTGCTCGTGGACCTTAGGGCCTGGACCGAGGCCGAGGCCCGGAGGGTGGAAGCGGCCCTGGCCGGCTACGCGCCCCGGACCCCCGGGACCCGGGTCAAGGTCGAGGGCGGGCTCAACCGCCCGCCCATGGAACCCACCCCCGACTCGATGCGCCTTTTCGAGATCGCCCAGGAGGAGGCCCGGGCCCTCGGCTTCGAGGTCGGGGCCGGCCGCGTGGGCGGCGGCTCCGACGGCAACTTCACCCAGGCCAAGGGGGTGCCGACCCTCGACGGGCTCGGGCCCGCGGGCGGCGGCGCCCACCAGCCCACCGAGCACGTGCTGAAGGCGAGCCTGGCTCCCCGCGGCGCCCTCCTCGCCCGGCTGCTTTCGCGGCTTGTAGACTGGCGCTAGATGTTCTTCCGCCGCGAGGAGCACCTGAAGAGCGAGGGGCGGTTCTTCCTCTGCCGGATGCGCACCGCTTCCGGCGAGGTGGTGCCGATCCGGATCGCAAAGAGCGCCGAGATCTCCCCCACCGGCGAGGGCTACTACCTCCGGAAGGAGATCGTGGCGCCGAAAAGCCTCGACCGGGCGGTGCTCGAGGTCTGGTTCGACCGGCGGATGCGCCCGGTGAGGAAGGCGGTCGAGGGCGGCGAGCTCGTCCCCATCAAGGAGTGGCGATGAAGCGGAAAAACCTGGAGACGGAGAAGAAACCGTTGGTCCCCGGCGCGCTCGCGGCCGCCTTCGGCGGCGAGCGGGCGATGGTGAACCTGGTCGAGCTAAGGCCCGGCACCGAGGTGCCCGAGCACGCCCACCCCGAGGAGCAGATCACCCTGGTGCTTCGCGGGCGGATCCTCTTCGTGCTCGAGGGGGAGGCGGCCGAGCTCGGCCCCGGCGACGCCGTCTGGGTGCCCGGCGGGGCCCGGCACCGGGTGGAGACCCTCGAGGAAAGCCTGGTCCTCGACGTCTTCAGCCCGGTGCGGGAGGACCTCCTCAAAAAGCTCGGCTAGACCTTTTCCGGCCTCAAGAAGACGTAGTTCAAAAAGCCCGCGAGCAAAAACCCGGTGAGCAGGGCGTCCACCGCGCGACCCCGGCTCAACGTGGGCTCCAAGAGCAGATTAAAGAGCAGCGCCACGCCGCTTGCCGCAAGGGCCTGGCAGAGAAAAAACCGCCAACGGGAAAGGCAAACCTCCATACTTCAGAATCTACCCGATTTCACCGAGAAAAGCGCGAAGTTCGGCCTCGTCCTCGAAGAAGCGTAGGAGCTCGAGGTCTCCGGGTGCGATCTCGAGCTCCGGGCGCAAAAGCGCGCGCCAGGCCGCGTGCACCGCCACCGGCCTCACCGGCCGGCCGGCGAGCCGGTCCACGTAGGCCCGGTTCCAGGCGGCGGCGATCTCGGCGAGCGTCCCCACGCCCCCGGGCAACGCGACCGCGGCGGCGGCCAGGTCGAGGAGCCGCTCGATCCGGGAGAGCAGGCTCGGCGAGGGGAGCTCCAGGTCCACGTGGGCGTTGGCCCCGGCCCGGCCGGGGAAGACCGGCGGGGCGGTGACCCCGATCACCAGCGCCCCGGCCTCCTTGGCCCCGCGGCTCGCCGCCTCCATCACCCCGCCGTAGCCGCCGGTGACCAGGTCGAACCCGCGCTCGCCGATCACCCGACCGAAGGCGTAGGCGCGGGCGTAGGCCCCAGAGCCCGGCTCCGCCCGCGAAGAGCCGAAAAGCGCGACGACCTTCCTCACGCCCAAGAGCCTATACCATGGCGCCGTGGACCTTTGGACCTGGGCCTACGCCCTCGGCGCCCTCCTCTTCTGGTCCTCGGCGTTCGCCGGCATCCGGGCGGCCCTCCTCGGGCTCGCCCCCGGTCACCTGGTGCTCGTCCGCTTCCTCTCGGCCTCGTTGGTGCTGCTCCTTTTCGCCGGGCTCTTTCGGCTCCCGGCGCCGCGCCGGGAGGACGCGGGGCGATTTTTGCTCCTCGGCTTCCTCGGCGTCTTCGGCTACCACACCGCCCTGACCTACGGGGAGGTGAGCGTCGCCGCCGGCTCGGCGAGCCTCCTGATCGCGACCTCGCCGGTCTTCATCGCCCTCCTCGCCCGGTTTCTCCTCGGCGAGCGGCTCGCCCCCGGCGCCTGGGCAGGGCTCGCCCTTGCCTTCCTGGGCGCGGCCCTGATCGCCCTCGGCGAGGGGGAGGGGTTTGGCCTCGACCCGGGGGCGGTGCTCGTGCTCCTGGCGGCGCTCTCGGGGTCGCTCTACTTCGTCGGGCAAAAGCCCCTCCTCGCCCGCTACTCCGCCCAGGCGGTCACGGTCTACACCCTGGTGGCGGGCACGCTGCCCCTCCTCGTCTTCCTGCCGGGCCTGGGCGAGGCGGTCCGGTCGGCTCCCCGGGACGCGCTCCTCGCCGCGGTCTACCTGGGGGTCTTCCCGGGGGCGGTCGCCTACTTCCTCTGGGCCAAGGCGCTGGCCCGGGTGCCCGCGAGCACCGCCGGCCCCGGCC
>JALVVO010000149.1 GCA_027023345.1 Thermaceae bacterium | reverse complement strand
GTCCAGGAGCAGGGCGTCGGCGGGGTAGTCGAAGACCTCGGGGGGCGGGGGACCCGCGAGCTTGAAGGCCTTGATCACCGGGTAGCGGCTAGCGAGGCGCCGGGCCACCTTGGGGGGCTCGTCGCCGTGGAGCTGTAGGGCGGTAAGGCCCACCGCCTCGGCGACCTCGAGCACCTCCCCCGGCGGCGCGTCCACGAAGACCCCCACCTTGGTCACGAAGGGGCCGAGGGCGGCGGCGAGGCGGGCAGCCTCCTCGGGGGTGACCCGGCGACGTGAGGGGGCGAAGACGAACCCCACCGCGTGGACCCCGAGGGCCTCCAGCATCCGCGCGTCCTCGACCCGGGTCACCCCGCAGACCTTGACCCGAACCACGGCCCCATCGTAGCTGAGCCCGGCTTCATCCGCGGCTCAGCCCGGCGCCAGGCGCGAGGCGCATACTAAGGGGGATGCCCGCCTGGATCCTCACCCTCGCCCTCCTGGCCCTGCCCCTGCCGGGGGTGCCACGCCTCGGCCCCGGCTCCGAGATCCGGGTGACGACCCCCGACCTCCGGGTCGTCTACCTGGCGGCCCGGGTCACCGAGCAGGGGATCGTGACCCGCTCGGCCCGCCCGCTCGTCCCCGGGCAGCCGGTGGCGGTGGTGGTCCGGGTGGGCCGGCGGGTCTACGTCTTCTCCGGCCGCGCGGGCGAGGGCGACGTGGTGCTCTTCCTGCCCGAGGGCCGGGTCTCGCTTCTCCGCACCCTGCGGGAGGTCTACGGGCTCCGCTGGCCCAAGGAGGTGCCCCTTGGCCCGCGTCCTCTTGATCGAAGACGACCGTGAGCTCGCGAAGGTCCTCCTCGGGCTCCTGAGCCGGGCCGGGTTCGAGGCCCGCCTCGCCGAGAACGGGGTCCGAGGTCTGGTGGCCTTGAGGGAGGACCCGCCGGACCTCGTCGTCCTCGACCTGGGGCTCCCCGACCTCGCCGGCGACGAGATCCTCGCACGGCTTCGCGCCACCAGCGACCTGCCGGTGCTGGTGCTCACCGCCACCCGCGACCTCGAGCGCAAGGTCCGCCTCCTCCGGGAGGGCGCCGACGACTACCTGGAAAAGCCCTTCCACCCCGAGGAGCTCCTCGCCCGCATTGAGGCCCTGCTCCGGCGGCGGGCGGCGGGGAAGCGGATGGCGGTGGGGCCGCTCGTGCTCGACCTCGAGGCCGGCCGCGCCCGGCTCGGCGAGGCCGAGGTCGCCCTCTCCCCCCGGGAGCTCGCCATCGCCGCCCTCCTCGCCCGGCGCCCGGGGCGGGTCTACGGCAAGGAGGAGATCGCCGAGGCGGTCTGGGGCGAGGACGCCCCCCGGTCGAACGCGCTCGAGGTTCACCTGGCCAAGCTCCGGGCTAAGCTCGCCGAGATCGGCGCGGAGGGCTACCTCCGCACCGTGCGGGGGCGGGGCTACGCCCTTTTGGAGCCGCGGGAATGAAGCTCGGCTTCGGCGCGCGGCTGGCGCTCCGGTTCGGGCTGCTCTGGGCGGTCTTTTGGGGGCTCGGGGCCCTGGGCGGGTACCTGGCGCTCGAGCGGCGGCTCGTCCACCGCCTGGAGGCCCAGCTCCTCGCCGACGCCGCCCGGGTGGCGGCGTTCTTCCGCCAGGGCGAGACCGGCCGGGTTGCCGCCACCGGCGGCGCCGAGATCACCCTTTACGACTACCAGGGGAACCCGGTCCTGCCCCCGGACCCGCTCTTCCGCGTCCCCCCCCGGGCGGTGGCGCAAGCCGGCCGGGAACCGAGGCTCTTTCGGGGCGAGGGCTTTTTGGCCGCCTACGCCGACGCCGGGGTGGGGGTGATCGCGGTGGCCCAGGGCACCGGCTTCATCCGCGAGGTCGCCGGGGCGGCGGCGCGGACCCTGGGCCTCTTCTCTCTCGTCGGCCTCCTGCTTGGCGGCGGGCTCGTCTACCTCCAGGCCCGGGCCGCGAGCGCCCCCCTCGAGGCCGCCGCCCGGGAGGTCGAGGGGCGGGGCTGGCGGAACCTCGAGCCCATCCCCTACCGCGGCCCCGACGACGAGCTCGCCCGCATCGTCCACCGCTTCAACCAGCTCCTCGCCGAGCTCAAAGCGGCGCGGGAGCGGGAGCGGGTCTTCCTCGACGAGGTGGCCCACGAGCTCTTCACCCCCATGAGCGTGCTCCTCGCCGAGCTCGAGCGCGGCGAGCTCGAGGCCGCCCGGGAGAGCGCCCGGCACCTGCTTCGCCTCGCCGAGGACCTCTTCGCCCTGGCCCGCGGCGACCTCGCCCGCACCCTCGAGCCCCACCTGCTCGACCTCCGCGAGGTCGCCCAGGGGGTCGCCCGGGAGTTTCCCGGGGTGCGGCTCGGCCTCTCCGACCGGCCGGTCTGGACGGTGGGCGACCCCGACCGGCTCCGCCAGCTCGCCCGCAACCTGGTGGCGAACGCCGTCCGGGCCGCCGGCGCCGGGGGCGTGACGGTGGCGGTGGGAGAGGACGACGGGGGCCCCTCGCTCCCGGCCGACGACGCCGGCCCCGGAAGCCCCGAACACC
>JALVVO010000148.1 GCA_027023345.1 Thermaceae bacterium | reverse complement strand
CCTAGAGCGCGAGCTCAGGCGGCGGCTCGGGAGCCGGGACCTTCTTCGCCGGCGCCTCCTTCGTCTTTTTGCTGGGTAGGATAAGTCCGCGATGGAACCGGTAGGCGTGGTCCTGGGCCGGCGGGAGGCGACGCCCCTGGAGTTTTGGGTGGGCGTCGAGGAGGGAAGCAAGCTTCGCCTCGACGACCTGGTCTATGCCGAGAGCGGCGGGGTCCGCTACTACGGCATGGTGGACCGGGTGATGAAGCTGCACGAGGGCAGCCAGTTCGACTCCGACGCCTTCCTGGTGCGGGAGAACGTCCTGCCGGTGAACACCGCCTACGTCGCCCACGTGACCGTCACCCGGCTCGACCCCGAGGACTACCTGCCCCCCGAGCCCGGGGCCCCGGTCTACCTGGCCCGGGGCGAGCGGTTGCTCGAGGCCCTCTACTACGAGCGGATGCGGGAGCGGCTCCCGGTGGGGCTCTTGCGAAACGGCGAGCCCGCCTACGTGAACCTCGAGTTTTTGGACGGCCGCCGGGGCGGCCACGTGAACATCTCGGGGATCTCCGGGGTGGCGGCGAAGACGAGCTACGCGCTCTTTCTGCTCTTCTCGCTCTATAAGAGCGGGGTGTTGAAGGACGCCGCGAGCGCCCGCACCCTGATCTTCAACGTCAAGGGGCAGGACCTCTTCTTCCTCGACCGGCCGAACGCGCACCTCACCGAAGAGGACCGAAAGGCCTACCGCGCCCTCGGGCTACCCCCTGAGCCCTTCGACAGCGTGGGGCTTTTCGCCCCGCCCCGCTTCGCCCCCGGGGAGGGCGAGATCGTGCCCGAGACCAGCGGGCGGCACGAGGGCGTGCTTCCCTACCACTGGGACCTCGTGCAGTTCGCCCGGGAAGGGCTCTTGCCCTACCTCTTCGCCGACCGCGGGGCGATGACGAACCTCGGGTTCCTGATCGACCACGTCACCCTGCGCCTCGCCCAGCTTGCCCGCGACCAGGAGGGCCCCGCGCTCTTGGTGGACGACTGGGAGGGGGCGACCCCGGCCCCCGCGAGCTTCGACGCGCTGGGGCGAGTGGCGCTTTCCACCTTCGACGACCTCGTCGCCTACCTCGAGGCCAAGCTCCTCGGCGACGAGGCCGAGGGCGAGGAGGCAAGGGGCGACCCCCGCTGGATCGCCCGCCAGCACACCGGCACCCTCCAGGCCTTCGTCCGCCGGCTTAGGGCGGCGGCCAAGCACGTGCGGCACCTGATCCGGGGCGACCGCCCCGGCCGCCCGCCGGATCCCTTGAAGAGCGACCGCCAGCTCAACGTGGTGGACATCCACCGGCTCGCCCCCCAGGCCCAGATGTTCGTGGTGGGCTCGCTCTTAAAGGAGGTCTTCACCGCCAAGGAGGAAAACCGCTACCGGGGCAAGGTCTTCGTGGTGCTCGACGAGCTCAACAAGTACGCCCCCCGGGAGGGCGAGAGCCCGATCAAGGACACCCTCCTCGACATCGCCGAGCGCGGCCGCTCGCTCGGGGTGATCCTGATCGGGGCCCAGCAGACCGCAAGCGAGGTGGAGCGGCGGGTGGTGGCGAACGCCGCCGTCCGGGTGGTGGGCCGGCTCGACGCCGCCGAGGCCGAGCGGCCCGAGTACCGCTACCTCCCCGGGGCCTTCCGCGAGCGGGCGCTGATTTTGCCCCAGGGGGCGGTGATCCTGCAGCAGCCCGAGGTCCCGGTGCCCCAGCTCGTGAACTTCCCCTTCCCCGCCTGGGCGACGAAGGCGAGCGAGGTGGCCGAGGACGTCTCCGCCGCGGGTCTCAGGGACGAGCTCGACCTATGAGGATCCTGCACACCGCCGACTGGCACCTAGGCAAGACGCTAAAAGGGGTGGACCGCACCCCGGAGATCGCCGCCGCGCTGAAGGAGGTCCTCAGGATCGTCCGCTCCGAGCGGGTCGAGCTCCTCGTCGCCGCCGGCGACCTCTTCGACCGGCCCCGGGTGCCGGCCGAGGCCGAGGCGGTTTTCCTCGAGTTCCTGATGGAGCTCAAACGCCTCGGCGTGCCCCTCCTTGGGGTCGCGGGAAACCACGATCCGAGGGGGCGGCTTGCCGCCTGGCAGGGGGTGTTCGAGGTCTTCGGGGCGGACCTCGCGGCCGAGCTTCGCTTTTTCGAGGAGGGCGGGGTGCGCGAATGGGGGAGCCTCCGGGCGGTGCTCTTGCCCTTCCTCTCCGAGCGGCGGCTCGTCAAGGCCGCCGAGGTGATGGAGAAGGACGCGGGCGAGCACCAGCAGGCCTACGCCGAGCGGATGCGGAAGGTGCTGAAAAACCTCGCCCAGGGCTTTGCCCCCAACACTGCGAACCTTCTCGTCGCCCACCTCACCCTCGAGGGCGCGAACTTGAAGCTCGGGGGCGGCGAGTTCACCTTCTACGTGGGGAACAGCTACGCGGTGTCCCCGGACGCCCTGCCCCCTACGGCGGGGTACGTGGCGCTCGGGCACATCCACCACCAGCAGCGGGTTTCGGACGCGCCGGTCGCCTACTACTCGGGCTCGCTCGTCCAGCTCGACTTCGGCGAGGGGGAGGATGCGCCGAGGGGAGCGGTGCTTTTGGAGCTCGAGCCCGGGAAGCCGGCGCGGGTGCTCGCCGAGGTCCAGGAGCGCTGGGGCAAGCCGCTCAGGACCTTTCGGTTCGCCCTCGAGGAGCTCGACCGCAGGATCGAGGAGCTCGAACGCTTTCCCGGCTACGCCAAGCTGGTCCTTAAGGGGAAGCCGGACCCGGTGCTCAGGGAGCGGCTCCTTGCCGAGAACGACCATCTGCTCGAGGTGCTCTTCGAGTTCGAGGGCAGGGCCCAGGGCGAGGCCGAGGCCCCTGAAGTGCTTGGGGTGGAAGAAGCCTACCGCCGCTACCACGAGGCGACCTACGGCGAGCCCCCCGAGGAGGCGCTGCTTTCGGCCTTCCGGCGGGCGATGGAGGAGGCGGAGGATGCGGCCGCTTCGGCTTGAGCTCGAGGGCTTCGGGCCCTACCGCACCCGCCAGGCGGTGGATTTTTCCGACGTCGAGCTCTTCGTCCTCACCGGGCCCACCGGGGCGGGGAAGACGACGATCCTGGACGCGATCGCCTTCGCGCTCTACGCCAAGACCCCCCGGGGCTTTAAGAAGTACGGCGAGCTCGTCCACCCCGGTGCCGAGCTCGCCCGGGTCCAGCTCGTCTTCCAGGTGGGAGGTGGGGTCTACCGGGTCACCCGCGCGGTGGGCAAGAAGAGCGAGCACCGGCTCGAGGTGGAGGAGGGCGGAAGGTTTCGCGCGCTCCCCGAGACCGAAAAGGCCAAGGCCCTCGCCGCGCGGCTCGAGCGCCTGCTGGGGCTTTCCTTCGACGCCTTCACCCGGGCGATCCTCCTGCCCCAGGGCGAGTTCGACCGCTTCTTAAAGGGCGAGCCCAAGGAGCGGCGGGCGCTCTTGGCCTCGCTCTTTGGCCTGGAGACCCTCGCCGCCATGCGCGAGCGGGCCCGGGAGCACCGGGACGCGGTGGCGAAGAAGATTGAGCGCCTTGAGGGCGAGCTCCTCGGGCTCGGCGAGGGGGAGGACCCGGCCGCGCTGCGGGAGGAGCTAGAAACCCGCAAAGCGGAGCTCGATCGCCTCGAGGCCGAGCTCGCCTCCGCGGAGAAGGCCCTTTCTAGGCTTGAGGACCTCGCGAAGCGCTTTAGGGCGCTTTCCGACCTCCGTCGAAGCCGGGAGGCGCTCCTTGCCCGGGAAGAGGAGATGCAGGCCCTCGCCGAGCGGCTCCGCCGGGCGGAGGCGGCGGCCCGGATGGAGCCGGAGCTCGAGCGGCTTCTTGAAGAGGAGCGGCGGATCGAGGGGCTCGTTTCGGAGCTTCGGGAGATCGAGGCGCGGCTGGAAAAGTTTCGGCCCGAGTACGAGGCCCTCGTTCGGCGGGCGGACCCCGCGCGGCTTGAAGCGCTCGTGCGGGAGGCCTCGCGCCTGGAGGGGCTTTTGGAAAAGCGCCGCTGGCTTGAGCGGCTCGGGCCCCCCGCGGGGGAGGGGGAGGCCGCCCCCTTCGACCCCCTCCTGGTGCAGGAGCTCCTCGAGGCCCGCCGCGCCCACGCCGAGCTCGAAAGGAAGGCGGGGGAGCTTCGCCGGCTCGAGGCCGAGCGCGGGCAGCTTGCGAAGGAGGTCGAGGCGCTCCTCGCCGAGCAAAGGCGGGTGGAAGCCGAGGGCAAGCGGGTCTCGAACGAGCTGAGCTCCGCGGAGGAGGCGCTGAAGGCGGCCGAGGTTCGGGCCGGGCTCGCCGCCTACCACGAGCACCTGCGCCCCGGGGAGCCCTGCCCGCTCTGCGGTCGGGTGGTCGAGGCGGTCCCGCCGAAGCCCGAGGTGGGGGAGCTCGAGCCCCTGCGACGCCGGGTGGCCGAGCTCACCGAGCGCCTCGAGGCCTTGCGGGAGCGCTACAAGGAGCTTCGCGCCGAGGCCGAGGCGAAAAAGCGCGAGGCCGAGCGGCTGGAAAGGGAGCTCGAAAAGCGCGCCCGGGAGATCGAGGACGCGCGGGCGCGCCTTCCCGAGCGCGCCGAGGTCGAGGCCCGGCTCGAGGCGATGAAGCGGGGGCTCGCCGCCGAGCTCGGGGGCGGGGACCCGGCCGAGCGGATCCGGGCCTTGAAAGCCGAGGAGGCCGAGCTGAAGCGGGCGCTCGAGCAAAAACGGCGGCTCGAGGAGGAGCTTTCGCGCCTAGAGCGCTCGCGGGCCGGGCTCCTCGAGCGGCGCGCCGAGGCGGAGCGGGGGCTATCGGCGCTCAAGGTCTCGTACGAGGCGAGGCTCGCCGAGGCGGGGTTTGCGGGCGTGGACGAGCTCAGGGCGAGTCTCCTCAAGGAGGACGAGCGGGCGCGGCTTTCCGAAGCGCTCTCGCGCTACGAGCGGGCGCGGGAGGAGGTCGAGGCGAAGCTCAAATCGCTGGAAGTGGAGCTAGAGGGCGAGGAGGAGCCGAGCAAGAAGGCGCTTCTTGAGGCCGAAGCGCGCGTTCGGGCGATGAGGGAGCGCTACCGGAAGCTCGGCGCCGAGGTGGGCGAGCTCGCCGAGCGCCTGCGGAGGCTGGAGGCGGAGGAAAAGCGCCGGAGGGCGCTCTTAAAGGAGCGGGCCGAGCTCGAGCGGGAGCTTGCCGTCTGGGAGCGGCTCGTCGCCGACCTCCGCTCCGACCGCTTTCCCGAGTACCTGATCCACCACTACCAGCGGGGCCTGGTGGAGCGGGCCTCGGAGATCCTCGCCGAGCTCTACCAGGGCCGCTACCGCCTCCTCGCCCAGGAGGGCGACTACTTCGTCGAGGACACCTGGACGAAGAGCGTCCGCCCGGTGCGCACGCTCTCCGGGGGCGAGTCGTTCCTTGCCTCGCTCGCCCTCGCGCTCGCGCTTTCCGAGCGGCTTTCCGGCGGGAAGCTCGGGGCGCTCTTCCTCGACGAGGGGTTTGGCACGCTCGACCGGGAGACCCTCGAGTTCGCCGCCGGGGTGCTCGAGACCCTGCCCACCCGCGGGCGGCTCGTGGGCATCGTGACCCACGTCGCCGAGCTCGCCGAGCGCATTCCGGAGCGGCTGGTGGTGGAGAAGTCGCCGAGCGGCAGCCGGGTCTACTGGGCTTCCTGAGGCTTAACCAGCCCTTAACCACGGCCGTCCTAGGGTTAATGTATGAAACGATACATTCGCACCGCGGTCTTCCTGGCGCTGCTCGGGTTGCTCGGCGCTTGCGCGCCGAGGGTGCAGGAAGTGGTCGAGGAGGTGGCCCTCCCCGACTTCGATACCTTCGGCCCCACCTTCTACTGCGGCTACCGCAAAGGGACCGAGCTCCCCCACCAGGTCTTCGCCCCTAGTGGCCCCGTCAGCCTCGCGCTTCTTGGCGGCGAGTCGGCGGCGGTGGGGGTGGAGGAGGGGTACGCCCTCGAAGGGAATCTCTCCCGCCAAACCCTCCTCGTCCACTACCCCGGTTCCTTGGACGGCTGCCTCTTCCCCCCGATCGCCGGCACCTTCGAGCCCGGCGGCCCCTTCGTCCTGGTCCACGTCTTCGGCGGGGAGCGCGAGCGCATCTACTCGCTCGACGGGCTGAACGAGGAGCCCCGGGGCATGCGGGCCTATGAAGCCCTCACCCCGCTCGGCGAGCGGGTCGGCGTCCTCGTCTTCATCGAGGAGTGGGTGGACGCGGATTACAACGACGCCGTGCTCCTCCTAAAGGGCGCCGAGCCCTTGCGCTAAGCACCCGACCGCTTTCTGCACCGAAAGCCCGGGCTCCAGCCCAAGCGCCCGGGCCGGGGTGTTCGCCCGGCTGATCACGCCGCTTTCCCAGGTGTCCTGGGCTTCGCCGATCCGGGCCGAGGTGTGGGCTACTGCCACGGCGGCGAGGCCGGCTTTTTCGAGGACGCTTAGCCCCGCCACCCCGGCCTCGTCCTTGCCGATCCCGGCGTCGTTGAAGACGACGAGGAGGGGGCGGTACCGGAGCGCGTAGCGGGCCGCCGAGACCCCGCCGTGGGAGCCGGTGACCACGACCTGGCCGGTTTGCTCCTCGCCGCCCTCGGTCACCGAGTCGAGGAGGAAGACGGGTATCGCGGTGTCTGGAAGCCGGACCTTGGCCATGGTTCTACCATAAACCGCGGGAAGTGATGTATATGATGTATACTCATGACGTGGTCCGCAAACAGCTCTACCTGCGGGAGGATCAGGACGAGCTCTTAAAGCAAAAGGCCCGTGATCTCGGCGTAAGCGAAGCCGAACTCGTGCGCCGGGCGCTGGATCGCTTCCTGGCGTCGGGCGAGGAGGATCGCTTGAGCGCCGAGGAAGCGGTGCAACGGTTTTTGCGCGCCGCCGAGGAGGTGCGAAAGCACCACCGCTATCCCGAGGACTGGCGGTTTCGCCGCGAGGACGTTTACCGGGAAGAGGGACGCTTCGGCTCTTGATTCGCTACCTGATCGATACCGACCTGTTGCTTTATCCTTTTGACGTCCGCGACCCTAGAAAACGCGAAAGGGCAGGGGCGGTGCTTCGCGTGCTTGCTCGAAAGGGGAACGCGGCACTTTCGGCACAGGTGCTCGGCGAGTTCGCGAGCGTCGCCCTCCGCAAGCTTCGTCCACCGCTGCCTCCAGCGAAGGTGCGGGAGCAAGTGGAGCTTCTTTCCCAAGCGTTTCCAGTGTTTTCGCTTTTTTACCCAGTGGTGGTCGAGGCGCTTCGCGGGGTCGAGCGCTATCGGCTCGCGTACTTTGACGCCCAGCTTTGGGCGCTAGCCCGTCTTCGCGGAATCCCGGCGATCCTTTCAGAAGACTTCACACCGGGTTCAGTGCTCGAGGGCGTTCGCTTCCTCAACCCGCTCGAGCCCGATTTCGATCTTCGCAAGCTTTAGGTCCGGGCGTCGCCGGTAAACTCTACCCGTGGCCCGCTCGATCCGCAAAAACGCCGCCCTCATGATGGCGGGCACCCTGCTCTCGCGAGCGTTTGGCCTGGTGCGCCAGGCGGTCTTCAACAACCTCTACCCCGACCTCGCCAAGGACGCCTTCAACGTCGCCTTCCGGGTGCCGAACCTCTTCCGCGAGATCCTCGCCGAGGGGGCGGTGACGAACGCCCTGATCCCGGTGCTCAAGGGCCTCGAGGGCGAGGCGCGGCGGGCCTTTGTGCGGCGGTTTTTTGCCTTCTTGCTCGCGGCGAACCTGGCGGTGCTCGGCCTCATCGAGCTATCCGCCCCCTTCTTCGCCGATCTTCTGGTGGCGCGCGGCTCCGCGCTCGACCTCGGCCTCGTTACCCTGCTCATTCGGGTGGTCGCGCCCTTTTTGCTCGCGATCAGCATCTCGGCGCTCTTTTCCGCGCTGCTTCAGGCGGAGGAGCGCTTTTCCGCCCCGGCCTTCGCCCCGGTCGCCTTCAACCTCGCCGCCGTGGGTTTGATGCTCGCCTTTCCCAAGGCCGCGCCGTGGATCGCGGTGGCGTTTGTCGCTGGCGGGTTTGCCCAGGCGGCGGTCCAGTTCCCGTTTTTGAGGGGGGTTGGGATTGAGTTCAAATTCGCTCCCGAGGTCCGGCGCGCCGGGGCGCTCATGCTCCCCTTTCTCTTTTCCACCTCCACCCGCCAGGTGGTGAACGTCGTCCTCACCGCCCTGCTCACCGCCTACCCCACGGCGGCGGTCACCGGGTTTTATAACGCCGAGATGGTCTACCTGATGCTCCTCGGGTTGCTTTCGGTGAGCCCGGCGATGGCGGTCTTCCCCCGGCTCGCCGAGCACGCCGCGAAGGGCGAGGTGGGGGCCTTTCGAGAGCTCCTGGCCCGGGCACTCGTTCAGGTAGGGCTTTTGCTCGCCCTGGCCTCGGCCCTCGCCTGGGCGCTCGCCCCCTGGATCGTTGCCGTGCTCTTCGCCTGGACGCCGGCGTTTACCCTGGCGAACTTCCGGTTCTCTACTGAGGCGCTGCTTGCCCTTTCGCTCGCGGTCTTTCCCTGGGGGCTTTATGCCCTCTTGCTCCGGGCCTACTACGCGCGGGAGCGGGTCTTCGAGGCGGTGCGGGTGAGCGTCGTGCTCTTCCTCCTGAACGCCCTCGGCTACTACCTCCTCGCCCCCTTCGGCATGTTCCGGCTCAACCTCGCCACCGTGCTCGCGGGTTGGCTCGGGGTCTTCCTGCTCGCTTTGGGCCTCGCCCGCGGCGCCTGGCTCGACCTCGGCGAGCTTTCCCGGCGCTTCCTGCCGGTGCTGGCGGCGGCGCTTTTTGCCGCCGGCGTCGCCCGCCTCTTCGCGGGGGTCGCGGGCCCGCCGGCGGGGGCGATCGCGAGCCTGCTCCCGCTAGGCTTCGGAGGGGCGGGTGGCGTGCTCGCCTACCTCTTCGTCCTCCGGGCGGCCCGGGCGCTTTAGGGCGTCACCCGGTGCCGGTCCCTGGGAAAGGCGCGGGCGTAGCGGACGTTGGGAAGGCCGAGGAGCTTTTGGGTGAAGCGCTCGGCGCCGATGGCGAAGCCCCCGTGGGGCGGCATGCCGTAGCGGAAGACCTCGATGTAGTCCTTGAAGGCCTCGACGTTCATCCCCTTCTTTTCGAGTTGCCGAACGATGAGCTCGGGCTGGTGGATGCGCTGCCCGCCCGAGGTGATCTCAAGGCCCCGGAAGAGCAGGTCGTAGCCCCGGGTGAGCCCGCCCTCCTTGGGCATGGTGTAAAAGGGCCGGACCTCTTCGGGGTAGTCCACGATGAAGATGAAGTCGGTGCCGTACTTTTCCGAGAAGTATTCGCCGAGCGCGCGCTCGGCGGCGTCGTTGAGGTCGGCCCCCATCCCGACGCCGAGCTCCTTGACGATGCTTTTGGCCTCAGCGTAGGGGACGCGGGGGAAGGTCTTCGGCACTTTGGGCCAGTCGGCGCCGAGGAGCTCGATCTCGCGGCCGGCGGCGACCCGGGCCTCCTCGAGCATGGCCTGCACGAGCTCCTCCTCCAGCGCCATCACGTCCTCCTCGCTCTCGATGAAGCCCATCTCGACGTCGAGCGAGAGGTACTCGTTGAGGTGGCGGCTCGTCGCGTGCTCCTCGGCCCGCCAGACCGGGGCGACCTCGTAGACCCGCTCGTAGACCCCCACCATGATCTGCTTGTAGAGCTGGGGGCTTTGGGCCAGGTAGGCGGGCTCGCCGAAGTAGTCCACCTCGAAGAGGTTGGAGCCGCCCTCGGCCCCGGCCTTCACGATCTTGGGGGTGAAGATCTCGGTAAAGCCCTTTTCGTCCAGGTACTTGCGGAAGCCCCGCACCAGGGCGGCCTGGATCTTGAGGGGGGCGCGGGCCTTCTCGCCCCGCAGGGTGACGTAGCGGTAGGTGAGGAGGGTCTCGGGGTTCGCCCGCCACTCCTCCTTGGGGATTTCCACCGGGGTGGGCTTTTCCGCCGGGGTCACCACGTCGAGGCCGGGGGCGTGGATTTCAAAGCCCCCGGGGGCCTTCTCGCTTCGTTCCACCCGGCCCCGGACCCGGACCACGGACTCGGGCAGGGGCAGCTTTCCACCCCCCGGGAGCACGACCTGGACCACCCCGGTGCGGTCGCGCACCAGGGCGAACTGGATCCCTCCCAGGTCGCGCCGCCAGTGGAGCCAGCCCCAGACCTCGACCTCTTCGCCCACATGCTTCGGGAGTTCGCTCACCAGTACGCGCATCGCCGTCCTCCTCGGGCCCGAAAAAACCCCCGGTCCACGGGCGACCGGGGGGAAGCGGTGCCTTCCCCCTTCAGGCGCGATTGTTGCGGGCCCCTCGCATCTTGCTGCAAGCTTATGCGTCCGGGGTTTGGGGTGTCAAGCTACTGGGCGCTCTCCAGGTCCGGGCGGAGCCTTCTCGCCTCGCGGAGGTAGACGTGGCGGACCGCGTCCTGGGGCCGGTCGGTGTTCCAAAGCGCGAGGACGCGGATCACCCGGGGCAGGCTGCCGGGCACCGGGACCTCCCGGGCCGAGAGCAGGGGCACGCGGTTCATGCCGAGCTGGCGGGCGGCCTCGGCGGGAAAGGCGGAGGAGAGGTCTTCGGTGACGGTGAAGATGATGGCGGCGAACTCCTCGTAGCTCTGGATTTCGTTCTGGGCGACGATGGCCTCGAGAAGTTCCCGGGTCGCCGAGAGGATCGCCTCCGGCGTGTCCTCGTCTACCGTGATGGCGCCGCGGATGCCCCGTACCATGGCGCGATTTTGACCCGCCCGGCACGCCGCCCGCAAGCTACTCGGCCTGCTCGGTGAAGAGGGGCAGGCGAACGAGCGCGTAGCCGAGGGCGGCGGCAACGAGGGCAATGGGAAGGACGCGGTAGCCGGCGAGCTCGGCGGCGAGGGCCACCGCCGCGAGCGGCGTTCGGGCGCTCCCCGCGAGCCAGGCCACCGCCCCGGCGAGCGCCAGGGCGGCGGGGTCCAGGGGCCAGGGCAGGACGCGGGCGAAGACCAGCCCGGAAAGGCCCCCGAGGACCAGGGTGGGGGTGAGGGGGGCGCCGTAGCCGCCCAGGCCCA
>JALVVO010000147.1 GCA_027023345.1 Thermaceae bacterium | reverse complement strand
CCGTGCCCCCCGACCCACTTGGTGAGCGAGTGGGTGACGCCGGCGGCCCCGTGGGCCAGGGGGTTGAAGAGCGCGCCCCCCATGCCGAAAGTGTTGTCCACGAAGAGGGCCACCCCGACCTCGCGGGCGGCCTCGCCGAGGGCGTCGAAGTCGGGGATGGTGAGGGCGGGGTTGCCGATCGCCTCGGTCCACCAAAGCCGGGTGCGGCCGTCGGTCAGGGCGCGGAACTCCTCGGGCCGCTCCTCGCGGGAGACGAAGCGGACCTCGATCCCGAGCCGGGCGAAGAGCACCTTGAACTGGTTCACGGTGCCGCCGTAGAGGTTCGGGCTCGCCACCAGGTTGTCGCCGGCCTCGGCGAGGGCCAGGACCGCGAGCAACTGGGCGGCGTGCCCGCTCGAGGTGGCCACCGCGCCGAGGGCCCCCTCGAGGGCGGCGAGCCGGGCCTCGAGGGCGGCGACGGTGGGGTTCCCGATGCGGGAGTAGATGAAGCCCTCCGCCTCCAGAGCGAAAAGCCGCCGGGCGTGCTCGGCGCCTTCGAACACGTAGCTCGTGCTGGCGTAGACCGGAACCTGGAGGGCCCCGAAGGGGTCCCGTCCGGGCTCGAGCCCCACGTGTACGTTTTTCGTTTCCTTACGCAAATCAAACTCCCCCTTCCAGGCGACGAGAAGGGGGGCTTTTGCCACCCCTTCCCTTATCGCTCCCGCACCTAGCGGGCCGGCATTGGCACCGGACGTGGGGACTTCCCCACCGGTTGCCGCGGCTTCACAGGGCCGGTTCCCTCCACCGCTCTGGATAAGAGAACGGGGTTCGTTCTCCGATTCGCGGGCGCGTAACGCGCTTGGGCGTGAGGTTAGCAAAAACCCGGGGCTCGCGCAAGCCGCCCCTGGGGCTTTAGAGTGGTGTAGCGAGGGGGTGATGGCAGTGAAGTGCAACGTGGGCAACACCGACCGGATCGTGCGCTTCATCGTGGGCGTGCTGCTCTTGCTCTGGGCGTTCCTCGGCCTTTCCGGTACCGGCGCCTGGATCGCCGGGATCGTCGGCGTCGTGCTGATCGTGACCGCCTGGATCAAGTTCTGCCCGCTCTACGTCCTCTTCGGCCTTTCCACCTGCGAGCAAAAAAGCTAGCGATGCCCTTCGTCCTCGGGATCGCCGGAGGCTCCGGCAGCGGCAAGAGCACCGTGGTGGCCCGGGTCGAGGCGATCGTGGGCCCGGGCCGCCTGGCGCTCTTGCCCATGGACAACTACTACAAGGACCTCGGCCACTTGCCGCTCGCCGAGCGGGCCAAGACCAACTACGACCACCCCGACGCCTTCGACCTCGACCTCCTCGTCCGGCACCTCGACGACCTGCTCGCGGGCAAGCCCGTAGCGATGCCGCAATACTCCTTCGTCGAGCACGCCCGGCTCCCCAAGACCAAGAGGGTGGAGCCCGCCCCGGTCATCGTGGTCGAGGGGATCCTCGCGCTTTACGACCCCCGGCTCCGGGAGCGGATGGACCTCAAGGTCTACGTGGACGCCGACCCCGACGTGCGCTTCATCCGCCGGCTCCGGCGGGACATCGCCGAGCGGGGCCGCACGGTGGACTCGGTGATCGAGCAGTACCTTTCCTCGGTGCGGCCCATGCACCTCGCCTTCGTCGAACCCACCAAGCGCTACGCCGACCTGATCGTCCCCGGCGGGGGGATGAACACGCCCGCGCTCGAGGTCCTGGCCTCGCGCCTTTTGGGCGCGTTGGAGGCGGCCTGAGGTGGAGCGGGTCCTCAAGGCGGCGCTGATCCTGGCCGCGCTCCTCAGCCTGCCGGCCCTCCGGCCCCGGCTCGCCTACGACCGGCCCGGGCCGGTGGCCCTGGTGATCGACGGGCGCGCCCTCGCCGAGGAGGCGACGAGGCGGGGGGCTTCGCTCCCCGAGCTCCTCCGCGACTACCGCGCGCAGGGGGTCACCGGCGTCGCCTTCTACGAGGAGCGCGTGCAGGACCGGGCCGAGGAAGGCCGCGGGGACTACCTGGAGGGCGGGCTCCTTTCGCTCCTCGCCCCCCAGGCGGGTTTCCTCCCCGGCTGGTACTACGCGAGCGTGCCCGGGGTCTCCGCCATCCCCCTCCCGCAGCACCGGGTGGTCTGGCGGGAGGTGACCTGGGTGGGCTTCGCCGAGGACGTCGCCCGTGTGCCGCTGGGACCGCCCCCGGCGCTCGACGCCGCGTACCGGCTGGGCTTTTGGATCGTCTACCGGCCGGAGAACCACCCCTTGCACCCCTGGCCGCCGGAGCTCCCGCCCCAGACGGGGCTCGTCGTCTTCGCGGGCACCGAGGCCCTGGGCTACCCGGACCGGCTGGGCGAGCTCGCCAAGCGGCTACTCGCCCCGGTCGCGCTCATCGAGGGGACCCGCCAGGCGGGGGTGGCCTTCCTGGCCCGCAAGGTGGGGGCGATCCGGCTCTTCAGCTTGCGGGGCGAGTACCAGCTGAAGCTCGACCCCGGGGTGGCCGCCCGCAAGTACGTGCTGGCGGCCCGCGAGCGCGGCCACCGCGTCCTCTACTTC
>JALVVO010000146.1 GCA_027023345.1 Thermaceae bacterium | reverse complement strand
GTGCCGAAGGAGAACCCCGTCTACCGAACCGCCCGGGTGCTCGCCACCCTCACCATCAAGCCCCTCTTCCGCCTTCGGATTGAGGGCGCCGAGCACGTCCCCGCCGAGGGCCCGGTGCTCATCGCCTCGAACCACCTCTCGACCCTGGACCCGATCGTGCTCGCTTACGGCGTGCCCCGGCCGGTGGCGTTCGTGGCCAAGGCCGAGCTCTTCCGGATGCCGGTCCTCTCCTGGCTCATCCCCCGCCTCTACGCCATCCCCCTGGAGCGCGGCGCCGGCGACCTCTCGGCGGTGAAGGCGGCGATCCGAGCGCTCCACGCCGGCCTCGCCTTCGGCATCTTCCCCGAGGGCACCCGCTCCCGCACCGGCAAGCTCCAGCCCTTCAAGACCGGGGCGGCGGCGATCGCCGCCCGCACCGGCGCGCTCGTCGTGCCCGCGGCGGTGATCGGCAGCGACCGGGCCTGGCCGGTGGGCAAGGGGCCCCGCCCCTTCACCCCGGTGACCGTGCGCTACGGCGAGCCCCTCGACTTCTCCGGCCTCAAGCTCGACAAAAAAAGCCTCCAGGAAGCGACCCGCGCGCTCGAGGAGGCGGTCGCTCGCCTCCTCCCCCCGGAATACCTGCCCGAGGAATCCTTCGCTCTTCCCAAGCAGCCGGAAGGGAGGTAAAGAAAACGGGCATTTTGCTTGCGGGCCGAGGGTGCGGTGTGCTATAGTCCCAGTCGTAAGGGAAATATTAGGGAGGTGATGGAACTATGGCGAAAAAGACGGTAACGAAAGCGGAACTGATTAGCCACGTCGCCGACGTCACCGGCATGAAGAAGAAGGACGTCAAGGCGTGCGTTGACGCGTTCCTGCATGAGATCGCCGAGATGCTGGACCGCGACTACAAGGTCCAGCTCACCGGCTTCGGCACCTTCGAGGTCCGGAAGCGCAAGGCCCGCGTGGGCGTGAAGCCGGGCACCACCGAGAAGATCAAGATCCCCGCCAGCAAGTACCCGGCCTTCAAGCCCGGCAAGGCGCTCAAGGAGAAGGTCAAGCAGTAATCGGAAAAACCCTTACCGAAGGACGGGGGCCCAGGCCCCCGTCCTTCGCGCTAGGCCCCGCCGAGGCCGGGCTTGATCTTGGGGATGACCCGCCGCCGGGGCCGCTCCTCTTCCTCCCCTGCGGGCTCGTCCGGAGGCTCGATCGGGTCGAGGCCGGCGAGCACCCGCTCGAACATCTCGGCGGTCAGGGTCTCGTGCTCGAGGAGCGCCTCGGCCACCCGCTCGAGCTCCTCCCGCCGCTCGGTGAGGAGCCGCTTCACCCGCTGGTACTGCTCCTCGATCAGCCCCTTCACTGCCTCGTCGATGCGGCGGGCGGTCGCCTCCGAGTAGCGCCGGGTCTCGTAGCCGCCGAGGTAGGTCTCCTCCCGGTCGGCGTAGGCCACGGTGCCGAACTCGGGGTGCATGCCCCACTCGGTGATCATCCGCCGGGCGAGCTCGGTGGCCTGGCGGAAGTCGTTCTCGGCACCGGTGGTGACGTCGTCGAAGACGAGGTCCTCGGCCGCCCGGCCGGCGAGGGCCACCGCGATCTGGTCCAAAAGGCGCTTCTTCGTCCAGTGGAGGAGCTCCTCCCGGGCCGGCATCATGAACCCGAGCGCCCGCGCCCGGGGCACGATCGTCACCTTGTGCACCCCCTCGGCGTACTCGAGGTAGTGGGCCGCCAGCGCGTGGCCGGCCTCGTGGTAGGCGGTGATCCGCTTGTCCCGGTCGGAGAGGACCATGCTCTTTTTGGCCGGACCCATCATCACCCGGTCGGCGGCCTCCTCGAGGTCGGCCATGGTGATCTTCCGCCGGCCCTCGCGGGCGGCAAGGAGCGCCGCCTCGTTCAGGAGGTTCTCGAGATCCGCCCCCACGAACCCCGGGGTGCGCCGGGCCACCACCGCGAGGTCCACGTCCTCGGCGAGGGGCTTGCCCCGGGCGTGGATCCGGAGGATCGCCTCCCGCCCCCGAACGTCCGGCGCCCCGATCTCGATCTGGCGGTCGAACCGCCCGGGGCGTAAGAGGGCGGGGTCCAGGACGTCGGGGCGGTTCGTCGCCGCCATCACGATGATGTTGGTCTCCTTGGTGAAGCCGTCGAGCTCGACGAGGAGCTGGTTCAAGGTCTGCTCCCGCTCGTCGTTGCCGCCCCCCACGGCGAGGCCGCGCTTCCGCCCTACCGCGTCGATCTCGTCGATGAAGACGATGCAGGGGGCGTGCTTGCGGGCGGTCTCGAAGAGGTCCCGCACCCTCGCCGCCCCCACGCCCACGAACATCTCCACGAAGTCGGAGCCGCTCGCGGCGATGAAGGGCACCCGGGCTTCGCCGGCCACCGCCCGGGCGATGTGGGTCTTGCCCGAGCCCGGCGGGCCGACTAGGAGCACCCCTTTGGGGATCCGAGCCCCCATCTGGTGGAAGCGCTCGGGGTGCTTCAGGAACTCGACGATCTCCTTGAGCTCCTCCTTGGCCTCCTCGGCGCCGGCGACGTCCTTGAAGGTCACCTTGGGGGCCTCAGTCAGCACCTTGGCCCGGCTCTTGGTGAAGCCGAAGGCCCCGCCGGCGTCGCCGCCGCCCCGGGGAGCGCGGGAAAAGTACCAAAAGCCAAGGAGCAAGAGCCCCACCGCAAAGAGCGGGACCAAGAGGCCCGGCCAGGGCGAGGCCCCGCCCGGCGGGGCCACCCGGACCTCGATGCCCCGCTCGGCCCAGGCCCGCACCGCCTGGGTCTCGGGGGGCGCGGGGGCGTAGGTGACGAAGGGCGAGCCGTCGGTGAGTCGGCCCTCGATCCGGCTGCCGCGGATGGCGATCTCGCTCACCCGACCCGCCTCTACCTCGGAGAGGAAGGTGGAGTAGGGCAGGGTGGCGCTCACCCGCTGGGGGCTGCCCAGGCTCACCGCCCAGGCCACCAGGATGGCCACCAGGACCAAGAGCCAGAGGTTCGAGGGACGCCTGAACATTGGCAACTCCAGTATAGGCGAGGGGGGATGAGGATCCCGAGCCCCGGTCTGATAAAGACTCGCTCAAGTCTGTTGACTGGACCTTTGACCGCGAGTATGCTATTAGCAGAGAAGGGGAGGTAGCTGCCATGAGCAAAGCAGTCGGCATTGACCTGGGCACCACCAACAGCGTGGTGGCGACGATCGAGGGCGGCAAGCCGGTCGTGCTCGAGAACGCCGAGGGCGAGCGGGTGACCCCCTCGGTGGTCGCCTTCAAGGACGGCGAAATCCTGGTGGGCCGCATGGCCAAGCGCCAGGCGGTGTTGAACCCCGAGGGCACGATCTTCGAGGTCAAGCGCTTCATCGGGCGCCGCTGGGAGGAGGTCCAGGAGGAGGCGAAGCGCGTGCCCTACCGGGTGGAAAAGGGCCCGGACGGGGGCGTGCGTATCCGCGTGGGGGACAAGCTCTACACCCCCGAGGAGATCAGCGCCTTCATCCTGAAGAAGCTCGCGAACGACGCCGCCGCCAAGCTGGGCACCGAGGTGAAGAAGGCGGTCATCACCGTGCCCGCCTACTTCAACAACAGCCAGCGCGAGGCCACCGCCAACGCCGGGCGGATCGCGGGGCTCGAGGTCATGCGCATCATCAACGAGCCCACCGCCGCCGCGCTGGCCTACGGCCTCGACAAGAAGGGCAACGAGACCGTCCTCGTCTTCGACCTGGGCGGCGGCACCTTCGACGTCACCATCCTGGAGATCGGCGAGGGCGTCTTCGAGGTGAAGTCCACCTCGGGCGACACCCACCTCGGCGGCTCCGACATGGACCACGCCATCGTTAACTGGCTGGCCGAGGAGTTCAAGAAGGAGCACGGGGTGGACCTCAAGGCCGACCGCCAGGCCCTCCAGCGCCTGATCGAGGCCGCCGAGAAGGCCAAGATCGAGCTCTCCTCCACCACCGAGACCACGATCAGCCTGCCCTTCATCGCCCTCGACCCGGTCAGCAAGACGCCCTTGCACCTGGAGAAGAAGCTGACGAGGGCCAAGTTCGAGGAGCTGATTCAGCCCCTGCTCGCGCGGCTCCGCCCGCCCGTCGAGCAGGCGCTCAAGGACGCCGGCCTCTCCGCCAACCAGATCGACGAGGTGATCCTGGTCGGCGGCGCGACGCGCGTGCCCGCGGTGCAGCGGGTGGTCAAGGAGATGCTCGGCAAGGAGCCCAACAAGAGCGTGAACCCCGACGAGGCGGTGGCGCTCGGGGCCGCGATCCAGGCCGGCGTGCTCACCGGCGAGGTGGGCGAGGTGGTGCTCCTCGACGTCACGCCGCTTTCGCTCGGCGTCGAGACCAAGGGCGGCGTGATGACCGTGCTCATCCCGCGGAACACCACCATCCCCACCCGCAAGTGCGAGATGTTCACCACCGCCGAGCACAACCAGACCGCGGTCGAGGTGCACGTCCTCCAGGGCGAGCGGCCGCTCGCGAAGGACAACAAGTCGCTCGGCCGGTTCCGGCTCGAGGGCATCCCGCCCATGCCCGCCGGCGTGCCCCAGATCGAGGTCTGCTTCGACATTGACAGTAACGGCATCCTCCACGTGAGCGCGAAAGAGCTCTCCACCGGCAAGGAGGCCTCGATCAAGATCGAGAACACCACCACCCTCTCCGAGGAAGAGATCCAGCGGATGATCGAGGAGGCCAAGCGTTACGAGGAGGAGGACAAGAAGAAGAAGGCGCACGTCGAGCTCAAGAACAACCTCGACACCGCCCGCATCCAGGCCGAGCGGCTGATGCAGGAGAAGGAGGCCCCCGCCGAGGCCAAAGCGAGGCTCGAGGAGCTCGCTAAGAAGGCCAAGGAGCTGGTCGAGAAGGACGCCCCCGACGAGGAACTCAAACGCGCCCTCGACGAGCTCCTCCAGGCGATCCAGGCCTACGAGTCCGCCGCCTCGGGCGCCGCGAGCCAGGCCCAGCCCGGCGGCGAGGCCAAGCCTGGCGGCGAGGACGTGATCGACACCGACTACAAGCCTGCGGAGTAAAGGCCCTGGGACCCCCGGGGCGCCCCGGGGGTCCCCCAAGGGGGGGTGCCCGTGCCCGAGAACGATAAGCTCGACGAAAAGATCCTCCGGGAAGAGGCCGAGGTCATCGAGGAGGCGGCTAAGCTCGAGGCCGAGCTGGAGGCCGCGAAGAAGGAGCTCGAGGGCTTCAAGGAGAAGTACCTCCGCCTCCTCGCCGACTTCGACAACTACCGCAAGCGCACCGCCGCCGAGCTCGAGGCGGCGAGGCGCGAGGGCCGGCTCGAGGTGTTGCGGGCCCTGCTCCCCGTGCTCGACGACCTCGAGCGCGCCCTCGAGCACGCCGAGGCCGATCCCGGGGCGATCCTCGAGGGCGTCAAGAAGGTCAAGGACGCCTTCCTCCGGATCCTCGCCGGCCTCGGGGTCGAGGAGGTGCCGGGCAAGGGTGAGCCCTTCGACCCCGCCTTCCACGAGGCCATCGGCGTCGTCGAGGGCGAGGAGGACGGCCGGGTCGCCGAGGTCTACCAGAAGGGCTACAGGGTCGGCGACTTCCTCGTCCGCCCGGCCCGGGTGGCGGTGACGAAGAAGAAGGAGGGTGCGTAGTACGTGGTGCGTAGTGCGTAGGGAGAAAACCACGTACCACGCACGACCCACTACGCACGAACCATGGAATACAAAGACTACTACGCCATCCTAGGGGTCCCGCGGAACGCCTCCCAGGAGGAGATCAAGCGGGCGTACAAGAAGCTCGCCCGCAAGTACCACCCCGACATCAACAAGGAGCCGGGGGCGGAGGAGAAGTTCAAGGAGATCAACGAGGCCTACGCCGTCCTCTCCGACCCCGAAAAGCGCAAGATCTACGACCAGTACGGCACCACCAAGGCGCCGCCGCCCCCGCCCCCCGGCGGCTTCCACTGGGAGACGACCGAAGGATTTTCCCCCGAGGACTTCTCCGACTTCTTCAAGACCCTCTTCGGCTTCGGGGGCGTGGGCTTTGAGGACCTCTTCGGCGCCGGCCGGGTGCGCCGGGGCCCCCGCCGCGGCCAGGACTACGAGGCCGAGATCCGGATCCCCCTCGAGCTCGCCTACAAAGGGGGCAAGCAGGTCCTCGACCTCGGCGGCGAGCGGGTCGAGGTGACGATCCCCCCCGGCATCCGCGAGGGCCAGCGGCTTCGCCTCGCGGGCAAGGGCGGCCCCGGCCAGCCCCCCGGTGACCTCTACCTCACCGTGCGCCTCCTCCCCTCGCCCACCTTCCGGCTGGAGGGCTACGACGTCCACACCACCGTGGACGTCCCCGCCCCGATCGCGGTGGTGGGCGGCAAGGTCCGGGTGCCCACCCTCGACGGCCCGGTCGAGGTCACCATCCCGCCCCGCACCCAGGCGGGCAAGAAGCTCCGCCTCAGGGGCAAGGGCTGGCCGAAGCCCGGCGGGGGCCGCGGGGACCAGTACGCCGAGGTGCGCGTGGTGATCCCCGAGCACCCGACGCCCGAGGAGGAACGGCTTTATAAGGAGCTCGCCAAGCTGCTCCGCGAGCGGGGGGTGGTGGCCTGATGCTGGCCTGCGTCGAGCGCTACCCGCTTTCCTTCCTGGTGCGCGAGGGGCTCTCCCCCGCCGCCGCGAGGGCCTACGAGGAGATCGGCTTCGTGGAGCCGGTCTACCTCGAGGGCGAGCCCTACTACACCCGCGAGGAGGTCGAGCGCATGTTCCGCGCCGAGCGCATCCGCAAGGAGCTCGGTGCCAACCTCATTGGGGCTGCGCTGGTGGTGGAGGTGCTCGAGCGGTTTGGAGCGTAAGCCAACTCGCTCGCACCGAAGGGCCCTGGTCATCCTGACCAGGGCCCTTCTGAACTCCGCCTTAAGCTAGGGAGGGATGACGCAAAGCCAGCATGCCCGGATCGTTAACTTTATTTGGTCCATCGCCGACGACGTGCTTCGCGACCACTTCAAGCGGGGTAAGTACCCGGACATCATCCTGCCCATGACCGTGATCCGGCGCTTTGACGCGGTGCTGGAACCCACCAAGGAGGCCGTCCTTGAGCGCAAGGCTGAGCTCGAAAGAAGCGGCCTCACCCAACCCGAGCTCCTCGAACCCGCCCTCAAAAAGGCCGCCGGCTACCCCTTTTACAACGCCTCCCCCTTCACCCTGCGCGGCCTGCTCGACGACCCCCAGCAGATCGAGGCTAACTTCCGCACCTACCTGGAAGGGTTTTCCTCCAACGTCCAGGACATCATCCGCAACTTCAAGCTGCACCAGCACCTCGACTTCCTGGGCCAAAAAGGGCTCCTCTACCCGCTCATCGAGAAGTTCGTGGACCCCCGCATCAACCTAAGCCCAAAGCCCCAAAACGGCCTCCCCGGCCTCGACAACCACGCCATGGGCACGATCTTCGAAGAGCTGGTGCGCCGCTTCAACGAGGAGAACAACGAGGAGGCCGGCGAGCACTTCACCCCCCGCGACGTGGTCCGGCTCATGGCCCGACTCATCTTCGAGCCCATCGCTGAAAAGCTGGAAAGCGGCACCTACCTCATCTACGACGGCGCCGCCGGCACCGGCGGCATGCTCACCCTGGCAGAAGAAGAGCTCAAGCGCATCGCCCGCGAGCGGGGCAAGAAGGTGAGCATTCACCTCTTTGGCCAGGAGGTGAACCCCGAGACCTACGCCATCGCCAAGGCCGACCTCTTGCTCAAGGGCGACGGCGACCAGGCGGACAACATCAAGCTCGGCTCCACCCTCTCCGAGGACGCCTTCCCCAACCACCGGTTCGACTTCATGCTCTCCAACCCGCCCTACGGCAAGAGCTGGAAGGTGGACCTTGCCAAGCTCGGCGGCAAGGAGGGCCTATCCGACCCCCGCTTCGTGGTGATGCACAAGGGCGAGGAACTCCGCCTTCTCCCCCGCGTGAGCGACGGCCAGCTTCTCTTCCTGGCTAACAAGGTCGCCAAGATGAAGCACGACACCCCGCTTGGCAGTCGCATCGCCGAGGTGCATAACGGCTCCAGCCTCTTCACCGGCGACGCCGGCTCCGGGGAGAGCAACATCCGCCGCTACATCATCGAAAACGACTGGCTCGAGGCCATCATCGCTCTGCCGCTCAACCTCTTCTACAACACCGGCATCGCCACCTACATCTGGCTCGTCACCAACAAAAAGCCCGCCCACCGCAAGGGCAAGGTTCAGCTCATTGACGCCACCAACTGGTTTAAGCCCCTGCGCAAGAACCTGGGCAAGAAAAACCGCGAGATCTCCGAAGAGGATATTGCCCGCATCCTCAAGACCTACCTCGACTTCGAGGAAAACGGGCACTCGAAGATCTTCCCCAACGAGGCCTTCGGCTACTACAAGGTCACCGTCGAACGCCCCTTGCGGCTCAAAGGGATCGACCCCCACCGCGCCTACAAGGCCGCCGAGATTAAGAAGCTCAAAGAGACCCACGAGCGCGACGAAAGCGCCCCGCCCGTGATCCGGAAAATCCATAAGCGCGGCACCGCGCCCGACCCCCTGCGCGGCCTCTTCGAGGTCAAGCTCGGCGGCGAAAAGCGCGTGGTGGAGTACGAGCCCGACCCCGAGCTCAGGGACACCGAGCAAGTGCCCCTTCTGGAAGAAGGCGGCATCGAGGCCTTCTTAAAACGCGAGGTGCTCCCCTACGCGCCGGATGCCTGGTATGACCCGGGGAAGGTGAAGATCGGGTACGAGATCAACTTCAACCGATACTTCTACAAGCCCAAAGCGCTTAGGCCTTTGGTAAAAATAGCGGAAGAACTAGCTTTGGTTGAAGCCAGAGCGAGAAATCTAATAGGCGAACTTTTGGAGGTCTAAGTCATGCGCATAAGCCGAGTGGAAATATCAAACTTCAGGAGTATGCGGAAGCTTGAGCTTGAAGCACAAGCACACGTTGTCATTATTGGCCCAAATAACCATGGCAAGTCGAATATTCTAAGGGCCCTGGAATTCGCCTTAACACCGGGATATAAACTATCAGAAGAAGACTTCTTCAGGCATGAAACCGGTCATGAAAATGAACTTTACGTTGAGCTATTATTTATCGATTTAACCGAACAGGAGCGAAACACATTTAAAAAGTACCTACTTGCAGATGGTTCAATGCGCCTCGTAAAAAGGGGCAAAATAACGAAAAACGGAAAGGTCGAAACATCCTACCACGGATATAGAATTGACAAGGAAGGTGGTCCTCCAGTCTTAGAAGAGGGCAATTTTCTTGGTCGGAAGAACGTGGCTGGAGGCTTACTTCCTGACTTCTACTTGGTTCCCGCTGTGAAAGACGTAACGGATGAAGTGAAGATAAAAACCACTACGACCATAGGAAAAATGCTATATCGGATTCTGGATGAAATGATAGAAGAAGACCCTTCGCTTGCAGAAGCGCGCCACCACCTAATGGAAGCGGCGCAAAAACTGGCAATGGGTGGCCCCCAAAGTGCGCTTGAAAGAATGAAGCAAAGCCTAACCAACGAATTAGCCGACTGGGGAGTTAAAGTTCTGATAAAAATAGAACCGCCCTCCATTGAGAAACTATTAGAACAAGGCTTTGATCCGAAGCTAGACGACGGCATAGTGACATCACCAGAAAGAAAGGGACATGGCCTACAACGCGCATTCCTATTCGCCCTAATCAGAGCTTGGGCGAAAGTGTTAAAGCAGAGCAAAACCGAAAAAGAAAGCCCAGAAACGACGAAACCTCGAAAGAGGTCGGAGTCCGTCATTTTCGCAATCGAAGAACCGGAACTATACTTGCATCCACAAGCACAAAGGAAATTCGCTGATTTGCTAAGGGACATCACGGACGAGGCAAACAACCAGGTCTTTTTGACGACGCACTCACCTTATTTCCTGAATCTCGAAAACCACAAGGAAATTGTTCTTGTCAATAAGCCAAGCCCATCGGAGGGCACTACCGCACGCCAGGTGCCGGGTGAAATGTTCGCTGGAGATGGCCTGGAAGAAAAGAAAAAGCGGTTTCGTTTGGCGCACTGGATTAATCCCGACCGCAGTGAAATGTTCTTCGCAAAAAAAGTCGTGTTTGTGGAAGGAGAAACGGAGAAGGTTGTCCTACCCTATATCGCGCACAAAATCGGCATTTACGACCCCGAAGTATCAATAATTGACTGTGGTTCGAAGTTTAACTTGCCACTTTACATAGAAATTGCAAATGCATTTAAGCTGAAATATATTGTTGTTCACGACGAAGATCCACTCCCCAACCCCATACCCTCGGGATGGTCGAAAAGTAAAATAAGAGAAAAAAAGCGAACGTTTGAGTTGAATGACAAGATAAAAGAGCTGGTCGACTCGAGTCTTGGCGCAATAGCTGTGCTTTCCCCTGACATAGAAGGAGTCCTAGGCATTCCCAGGTCACAAAGCGATAAGAAGGGAAAGGCGCTTGCAGCGCTAGAACAGCTCGAGACAACAACCAAAGAGGAACTCCCAGGCGAGATCGATAAAGTCGTAAGGGCAATCTATGAAGACCATGCTCAAAATGGAGAGCCTTAAGCCCTACTCCAGCTACAAGGATTCGGGCGTGCCGTGGCTGGGGAAGGTGCCGGAGGGGTGGGAAGTTAAGAAAGTTCGGCAGGTTGCCAGGCTAATCACCAGCAATGTGGATAAGAAAACGGTCCCAGGGGAAATCGATGTAAGACTCTGCAACTACATGGACGTTTACAAAAACGAATTCATCACTAATGACCTCCCCTTCATGAAGGCCACTGCAACAGAAGATGAGCTCCGAAAGTTCAAAGTCAAAAAAGGCGATGTAGCTTTAACCAAAGATTCAGAGTTATGGACGGACATCGGCGTACCCGCTTACGTGGATTATGAAGCACCCGACCTCGTATACGGCTATCATCTGGCCATACTTCGCCCCCGGCCCGAAGCGGTCGACGGCAAATACTTGTTTCGGGCGTTGCAATCGCAACCCGTCGCAGTGCAACTGCATATCGAAGCTACAGGCGTGACGCGCTTCGGCCTATCACAAGAGGCAATAAAAT
>JALVVO010000145.1 GCA_027023345.1 Thermaceae bacterium | reverse complement strand
GTACCTGTACCGCCCCGAGGGGCACCCCCTCGCTCGTCACCTCCCCACCAGGCACCGGCGGACCCGCGAGCCGGATCCCCATGCGGTCCGCGTCCTCGACCTCGAAGACTCCCTCTAAGAGCGCCGCGAGCGCCTCCGGGCTCGCCTGGGGCCCGGGCCGGAGGCGCAGGCGCGCCAAGGCACCGGGGCGGAACCGGGGGGAAAAGCTCCGCCCGGGGCGAACCGCCCGCACCTCGTCGAGGCCGAGCACGTCGCCGGCGGCGAGGGGGCGCCCGATCCGGCCCCGGAGGTCCACCGAGGCGCTTTCGAAGAAGGTCTTAAGCGCGAACTCCCCGGCGACCGCGAGGTAGCCTCGCACCCCCTTCCCCTCCGGGGGGAAGGCGAGCCGGTCGCCGGCGCGGGCGAAAAAGCTCGCCCAGGGAGGCAGGGGCTCGCCGTTTAGGCGCACCCCGAGGCCGAACCCGGCGAAGGCGAAGACCGCGTCCCGCCGCACGAGGAGCTCGGGGCCCTTGTAGTTGAACTCGAGCACCGGCGTCCCCAGCGGGTTGCCGACGAGGCGGTTCGCCACCCCCGCAGCGTAGGGGTCGGCGGGGCCGCTCCGGGCGAGGCCGTAGCGGCCGGCGAGGAACCGCCCGGCGTCGAGGGGAAGGTCGAGGAGGCCGGGGGCGAGGACCTCGAGCACCGAGTGAATAGGCTCCTCGGGCAAGAGCTCGAGGGGTTCCGGCGGCGGGGGCACCGGGCCCCCCCGGGGCACGAAGCGAACCCGGTCCCCGGGCTCGAGGTAGAAGGGCCTTTCGCGGTGGGGATCGAAGACCCGCACCCGGGTGCGGCCGATCAGGTTCCAGCCCCCCGGGCTCTCCTGGGGGTAGACCCCGGTCTGCCGCCCAGCGATCCCCACGCTGTGGGCGGGCACGCGCTTCCTCGGCTCCGGACGCCGGGGCTTCGCAATCCGCTCGTCCACCTCGGCCATGAAGGGGAAGCCGGGGGTGAAGCCGATGGCGAAGACCCGGTAGGTGCGCCCGGCGTGGAGCCGCGTCACCTCTTCCTCGGAGATCCCCGCCCAGGCCGCGAGCTCGGGGAGGTCGGGGCCGTCGTAGACGACCGGCACCTCGACCCCCCGGCCTTCGTCTCCGGCCGCGTCGGTGGCGGCCTCGGCCCAGGCCCGCACCTCCCCTTCCCGAGCGCGGGCCTCGTCGAACTCCACGTAGAGGCTCGCATATCCAGGGATCAGGTCGGTAACGGCGGGGTGGAGGTTCTCTAAGAGGGCCTTGAGCCTCGCGTGCACGCGCCGGTTCGCGGCCTCGTCGAGGCCCTCGCCAAACCGCAGGTAGAAGCCGGAAAGCCGCACGTTCCTAGCTTATCCACCCCTTTTCGAAAACCCCGCTTTTTGCTAGCCTAGTCTTCGGCAGGGAGAGGTGCCCGAGTGGCTGAAGGGGCACGCCTGGAGAGCGTGTGTACCCCCACCGGGGTACCGCGGGTTCGAATCCCGCCCTCTCCGCCAACGCGGGGCCGCTAGGCCCCGCTTTCTTCTAGGGCGGTCCGGGCCTCCTCGACGAAGCCGGCGAGGTAGTCAAAGAAGCGCGGCCCGTAGTGGGCGAGCTCGTCGCCCCGGGTGACCACCAGGGGGTAGTCCCAGCCCCGCTCGGCGAGGAGCCTTTTCGCGTCCTCCACCTGCCTCGCCCGGTTCCGGACGCGCTTGGGCTCGAGCACCACGAGGTCCGGCCCGAGCCGGGGAACCTCCTCGAGCGGCGGGGGAAAATAGGCCTCAGGCCGGTCGGCGAAGAGGGGCTTGAGCCCCAGGTGCACCAGAGCCGCGGTCAGGTAGCTCCCCCGCCCGATCGTGATCGGGCCGCCCAGGTCGAACTCGAAGTGTACCCGCTCCCCGGAGAAGACGCCCTCGAGCTCGAGGTACCTCTGGGCGAGCTCGGCCTGGCGGGAGGCCGCGTCCACCCCCATGAGCGCCCCCACCAAGCCGACGTTCTCGACGATCCCGAACGGGGTCTGGGGCAGGGGCACCGGCCAGACCGCAAAGCCCCGCTCCAAAAGCGCTTCGGTGAGCTCCCGCTGCACCCCGGTGGTGGTGAAGACGAGCTTGGGGGCCAGCTCCTCCAAAAGCTCCCAGCGCACCTTGGTGTAGCTCGCCACCACGGGCAGGGCCTCGGCCTCCTCGGGGCGCCAGCAGAACGCGCTCCGGCCCACCACCCGCTCGCCGAGCCCCAAATAGAACAGGGTGTCGGTGACGCTTGGGGCGAGCGAGACCACCCGGGAAGGGCGGTCCGGGACCTCGATCTCGCCGAGCCAGTCGTGCCTGAGCCTCACGGATCCACCTCCTTAAGCCAGCGGAGGACCTTCGCTTTGAGCTCCGAAAGGTCGCCCGCGTTCTCGATCACCCAGTCGGCCCGCCGCCGCTTTTCCGCCTCGGGAAGCTGGGCGGCCTCGCGCCGCCTCGCCTCCTCCTCGGAGATCCCCCGGGCACGCAGGCGGCGGTAGCGGAGCGCCGCCGGCGCGGTGACCACGAGCACGCCGTCGAGCCGCCTCTCCCAGCCGGTCTCGAAGAGCAGGGGGATCTCCAGCACCACAAGCGGCGCCCCCTCAGCCTCAAGGCGCATTAGCGCCTCCTCGAGGCGAGCCCGCACGTAGGGGTGGAGGATCGCCTCGAGCCGCCGCCTCGCCTCCTCGTCCCGAAAGACCCGCTCGGCGAGCTTCCTCCGGTCGGGCACGCCGGCGGGGCAGGCTTCAGGCAAGGCGGCGCAGACTTCCCGGGCGCGCGCAATAAGCCCCTCGTGGGCGATTTGGTCCGCGTCCAAGACCGGCACGCCGGCCTCGCGGAGAATCTCGGCGACGGTGCTCTTGCCCCCGCCGATCGGCCCGGTGAGCCCGATCCGCTTCACTCCGGCCACTATAATCCGGGCGTGCGGGCGATCGGGAAGGTCCGCCTTCGCCTCCCCTACTGGCCGAGCGAGGGCTTCCTCGTCGGCGGGGCGGTGCGGGACCTTTGGCTTGGCCTTACCCCCACCGACCTCGACTTCCTCGTTCCCGACCCCCAGGACGAGGCCGCGCGGGCGACCGGGATGCTCGGGGGCGCGGTCGTTCCCTTGAAGAAAGGGGTCGTCCGGGTCCAGGCCAAGGGGCTCACCCTCGACTTCGTACCCCTGCCCGCTGGGGGCCTTAAGGCCGACCTTGCTAGGCGCGACTACACCGTAAACGCCCTGGCGGCGAACCGCACCGGGGCGGTCTTCGGCGTTCCCGGGGCAGCCTTTGACCTCAAGAAGCGGCGCCTCCGGGCGCTCTCCTACGCCGCCCTCGAAGCCGACCCCTTGCGCTCGCTCCGGGGGGTGCGGCTCTGGACCAACCACGGCTTTGCCCCCGAGCCCACCACCTGGCGCTGGATCCAGCGCCACGCCGCCGCCCTGAAATTCGGCAAGAAGCCCGCCTGGGAACGGGTCTTCGAGGAGCTAAGGAAGATCCTCCAAAGCCCCCGGGCGGCCTTCGGGGTCGAGAAGCTCTTCGACTCGGGGCTCATGGGCGCCTACCTCCCCGAGCTTGCGAACGCGCGGGGCGTGCCCCAGGGCGGCTACCACCACGCCGACGTCTTCGGGCACACGCTGGAGGCCCTCGCCTACCTCGTGCGCCGCTTTCCAAAGAGCCCCCTCGCGCTTCGCCTCGCGGTCCTCCTCCACGACGTGGCGAAACCCCTCGTCCGCGCGTGGGACGAGGCCCGGGGCTACTGGCGGTTTTTCTACCACGACGAGGACGGCGCCGCCCTCGCCCGCGCGATCCTGCACCGGCTCCGGGCCGGCAGGGAGGTGGAGGAACGGGTGGCGGCTCTCGTCCGCCACCACATGCGGACGCCGCCCGCGGAGAAGGCGGCGCTTAGGCGCTGGGTCTTCCGCTACCGCGGCCTTCTGCCCGACCTCCTCATGCTCCAGATCGCCGACCGGGCGGCGAGCCGGGGGCCGCGCTCCGACCCCGACGAGGTCCACCGCCTGGAAAGGAACTTGCACGCCGCAAACCGAATCCTGAAGGAGCTCCCCGAGCGGCCCCTGCTCTCCGGCCGCGAAATCATCGCCCTCCTCGGGATCGAGCCCGGGCCCCTGGTGGGGCGGGCGAGCCGCGCACTACTCGAGGCCCAGGCCGAGGGCCGGGTGCGTTCAATCGAGCAGGCTAAGGTTTTCGTATTATGGTGGTATGAAGCCGAAGCTAAGGCCGCTCGACGTCCAGCCGACGCCTGAGGGCTACCTCCTCCGCGACCCCTACGGCGTGAGCGAGGAAGCCCTCGTGCTCTCGCCGGAGGCCCTCTACCTCGCAAGCCTCATGGACGGGACCCGGGACCTCGAGGCGATCCAGGCCGAGGTCTTAAAGCGCTCGGGGAGCGTGATCCCCAAGGAAAAGCTCATCGAGCTCAAGGAAGCCCTGGAAAAAGCGGGGTTCTTGGAGACCGAGGAGACCCGAAAAAAGCTCCTCGAGGCCGAGCGGGCCTTCCTCTCCCGCCCCCGCCCGATGGCCCTGGCGGGGGCGAGCTATCCCGAGACCAAGGAGGGTTTCGAGGCCTTTTTGAAGGGGATCGCCGCCTTCGCCCCCGAGGTCCCAAGGCACCCTCTCAAAGCGCTCCTCATGCCGCACCTCGAGCTCCGCCGCGTGCCCGAGGCCTACGGCGCCGCCCTCGCCGGGATGGAAGCGACCCCGGCCCCCGAGCGGGTCCTGATCCTCGGCGTCGCCCACCGGCCGATCCCCACCCCGGCGGCGGCGCTTCCGCTCGGGATCGAGACCCCCCTCGGGGTGCTCGAGGCCGACCTCGAGGCCCTCCAGGCCCTCGACGCCCTGGTAGGGTCTGAGCTGTTCAAGGCCCCCCTCGCCTTCAAGGAGGAGCACTCGATCGAGTTCCCCGCGCTCTTCGTGAAGGCCGCCTGGCCAGAGGCCCGGGTTCTCCCCCTGATCGTCGCCAGCGACGACGAGGCCCGGCTCTCCGAGCTCGCCGAGGCCCTCCGCCTCCTCGCCCAGGACCGGCCCTTCTTCCCACTGCTCGCGGTGGACCTCTCCCACGTCGGCGGGCGGTTCGGCCACGGGCCGATCGAGCCCGAGCTCAAGGCCCAGGCCGAAAGGACCGACCGAACCTACCTCGACCTCCTCGCGAAGGGCGACTTCGCCGGCGCCTACCGCCTCCTCGCCGAGCGAGAGAACGCCACCTTCGTGGACGCCCTCGGCGCCGCCCGGGCAGCGAGCCGGGTGGTCGCCGGCGAGGGCCGGGTGCTCGCCTACCGCCTCTCCCCCGAGCTCGAGACCCTCTCGGCGGTGGGGGCGGGGACGGTGGGGTGGTATTGAGGAGTGCGTAGTGCGTGGTGCGTGGTACGTAGGAAAAAGATCAACCACGCACCACGTACTCCAAACCACGCACCGCGTCAGCGAACCTTCGCCCCCGCCTTCACCTCGCCCGCCGGGGTGAGGAGGGCGAGGCGGCCCTCCTCGTCCTCGGCGGCGAGGATCATGCCCTCGGAGACGACACCCCGGAGCTTCCGCGGCTTCAGGTTCGCGAGCAGCACCACCTTCTTACCGACGAGTTCCTCGGGGCGGTAGTGCTCGGCGAGGCCCCCGACCACGGTCCGCTCCTCGTCGCCGACGCGGAGCTTGAGGACGAGGAGCCGGTCGGCGTTCGGGTGCTTACGGGCGGCGACGACCTCGGCGATCCTGAGGTCGAGCTTGGCGAAGTCGTCGTAGGCAATGGGGGGCGCGCTTTCCTTTTCCACGGGGGGCTCCTCCTTTTTTGGCTCCTCGACCTTGGGGAAGAGCACCGGCGCCTCCTTCGGGAGCTCGGCGGCGGCCAGGGTGCCAAACCGCTCGGCCTCGGCGAGGGTGGTCCTGGGCAGGCCGAGGGCTCGCCTTAGCTCCTCCATCTTCCCGGGCATCGCGGGCTCAAGCAGGGCGCTCGCTACCCGGAGCCCCTCGACGAGCTCGTAGAGGACCCGGGCCAGGCGGTCGCTTTCGCCCTTCTTGGCGAGCTCCCAGGGCTTTTCCTCGTTGACGTGGCGGTTCAACCGGCGCACCCAGAGGATCGCCTCCTCGAGCGCCTGGTGGAAGCGGAGGTCCCGGACGAAGCCCCGGTAGCGGCCCACCACCTCGGCGGCCTCCCTGGCGAGGGGGCCATCCTCCACCCCCTCGGGGCGCGCGACCCGGCCGCCCGCGTATTTTTGGACCATCGCCCGCACCCGCTGGACCAGGTTCCCAAGGTCATTGGCAAGCTCGGCGACGTAGCGCTCCTTTAGCCCCTCCTCCCCCACCGGGCCGTCCTGGCCGTAGGGGATCTCGCGGAGCAGGTAGTAGCGGACCGCGTCGGGGCCGTACTTCCGGGCAAGGGCGAAGGGGTCCACCACGTTACCGAGGCTTTTGGACATCTTCCGCCCGTCGGGGCCGAGCAGATAGCCGCCGACGTTCAGGTGCCTATAAAGCGGGATCCCCGCCGCCTTCAGCATCGTCGGCCAGAAGACCGCGTGGGGCTTTAGGATGTCCTTTCCGATCATATGGTTCGCGGCGGGCCAGTAGCGCTTATAGCGCTCGCCGTCCGGGTAGCCGAGGGCGGAGACGTAGTTGATCAGGGCGTCGAACCAGACGTAGGTGACGTGGGAGGGGTCCCAGGGCAGCTCGATCCCCCAGGGCACGCGGGACTTCGGACGGCTGATCGAGAGGTCGCCGATAGGCTCAGCCAGCATCGCGAGGACCTCGTGGCGGTACCCCTCGGGGCGGATGAAATCCGGGTTTTGCTCGATGAAGTCACGGAGCCAGGGGCGGTACTTCTCCATCTTGAAGAAGTAGTTCCCCTCGCGCCGGCGCTCGGGCTCGATGCCGTGGTCAGGGCACTTGCCGTCTACGAGCTCCTTTTCGGTCAAGAAGCGCTCGCAGCCGACGCAGTAGAGCCCCTCGTACTCGCCGTAGTAGATGTCGCCGGCGTCGTAGACCTTCTGCAAGACGTACTGCACCACCTTCTTGTGGCGCTCCTCGGTGGTGCGGATGAAGTCGTCGTAGGAGATGTTCAAAAGCTCCCAGGCCTCCTTGAACTTCGCCGACATCCGGTCCACGAAGGCCTTGGGGCTCATCCCGGCCCGCTCGGCGGCCTGGGCGATCTTCTCGCCGTGCTCGTCGGTGCCGGTGAGGAAGAAGACGTCAAAGCCGTCGAGTCGGTGAAAGCGGGCAAGGAAGTCGGCCACGATGGTGGTGTAGGCGTGGCCGATGTGCGGGGCGGCGTTGACGTAGTAGATGGGGGTGGTGACGTAGAAAACCCGGTCCATGTCCCGGAATTCTATCAGACCCCGCCGGTCTCGGCTGCGCCGCGTCCTCCCCTTTGCGGGGGTCCGGGGCTCCCCCGGGGACGTAAGCGACCGGTCGGGCGTCAAGCGCCCAGCCCGAGCGTAGCCCTCCAGTCCGTGGGGCTTTTGGGCGCCACGTACTCGGTGTCCATCTGGGCGAGCTGGAGCTTGCCCGAATACTCGTCGTTCACCGCCTGCCAGACGGTGTACTCCTCCAGCACCCAGATCCCCGACTCGCGGGCCCCGTTGCCACTGGCGCGCACGCCGCCAAAGGGCATGTGGGCCTCGGCGCCGACGGTGGTGTTGTTGATGTTCACCATCCCCGCCTGGATGCCCCGGCGGAAGCGGTAGGCCCAGAGGCGGTTGTTGGTGTAGATCGCCGAGGAGAGGCCGTAGGGGTGGTCGTTCGCCGCCTCGATGGCCTCCTCGATCCCGTCCACCTTGATCAGGTTGATGGTGGGGCCGAAGATCTCCTCCCTCGTCTGGGTCATGCCCCGACGGACCTCCCAGACCGTGGGCCAGCCGTAAAGCCCGGCCTCGGGGTCGCCGAAGAAGTGGGGGTAGGGGTTTTCCTTGGTGATACGCTTTTTGCCTAGGAGAAGCGTCGCTCCCTCGCGCTCGCCCCAGTCGTAGTGCTCGAGCCAACGCCTAAAGAGCCGCTCGTTGATGAAGGGGCCGTAGGTGACGTCCTCGTAGAGGAGGGGGTTCCCGATCTTGGTCTCGGAAGCCATCTCGAGGAAGCGCCGCTTGAACTCCTCATAGATCGGCGCGTCCACGATGATGTTTCCCGCCGAGGTGCAGCGCTGGCCGCCGGTGGCAAACGTGCTCCACCAGGCGCCGTGGAGGGCGTTTTCGAGGTCGGCGTCCCGCATCACCACGAGCGGGTTCTTGCCCCCAAGCTCCAAGGTCGCCTTGATCAGCGCCCGCCCCGCCTTCTCGCCGATGATCCGGCCCACCCTGGTGCTGCCGGTGAAGGCGAACTTATCAAAAAGGCCCTCGTCAATGAGGTTCACCATGGCCTCGCCGGTCGAGCCCTTGCCCCCGCCGAAGACGACGTTGATCACCCCGGGCGGCAGCCCGGCCTCCTCGAAGAGCTTGACGAAGACGAAGGAGAGCACCGGCGAGTCGTCGGAGGGCTTCCAGACCACGGTGTTCCCAGTGAGCACCGCCGGGATCAGCTTCCAGGAGGGCACCGCGATGGGGAAGTTGCCGGCGGTGATCATCCCCACCACCCCGAGCGGCCGGCGGAAAGTGAAGAGGTCCTTGTCCCGCATCTCGCTGGGGACGGTCTGTCCGTAGAGCCGCCGACCTTCGCTCGCGAAGAAGACCGCGGTGTCGATGGCCTCCTGGACGTCGCCCCGAGCCTCTTTCAGGGTCTTCCCCACCTCGCGCACCATGAGCCGGGCGAGGGTCTCCTTCTCGCGCTCCAGGATCTTCGCCAGGTTGAAGAGCACTCCGCCCCGGATGGGCGCGGGCGTGCTCGACCACTCGGGGAAGGCCGCCCGGGCGGCGGCAATCGCCTTTTTGAGGGTCGCTTCGTTCCCCTCCGGGAAGATGCCCACCAGGTCCTCGAAGTCCGAGGGGTTTCGGTCCTCGAACTCCGGCCCCTCGAAGACCTCCTCGCCGCCGATCAGGTGGCCGGCGACCACCGCGTTCCCGTACTTGCTGGGCTCGGTTTTCATAACGCCTCCTTACTCCAACTTTACCGCCGTCCCGCTCGCGGTCACCATGAGCATGCTCTGGCCTACGACCTCGTAGTCGAGGTCGATCCCGACCACCGCGTCGGCGCCCATGCGGCGGGCCTCCTCGGCGAGCTCTTTTAGGGCGATCTCGCGGGCCTTTTTCAGCTCGGCCTCGTAGGCCCCCGAGCGGCCGCCGAAGAAGTCGCGCACCGAGGCCATGAGGTCGCGGAGGACGTTCGCGCCGACGATCGCCTCGCCGTGGACGATGCCCTTGTACTCAGCGATGCGCCGGCCCTCGACGGTGGGGGTGGTGGTGAGGATCACGCCCCGCCCTCCTCGGCGAAGAAGCGGTAGTAGGCCTTTACCGCCTCGATCCCCTTTTCGAAGTTCTCGAGCTCAAACTTCTCGTTCGGCGCGTGGAGGTTGTCGTCGGGGAGGCCGAAGCCCATGAGCACCACCGGGAGGCCGAGCTCCTCGGCCAGGGCCGAGACCACCGGGATCGTGCCCCCCTCGCGGACGAAGACCGCCTCCCGGCCGAAGGCCTCCCGAAGCGCCCGGGCGGCGAGGCGCATCGCCGGCGCGCTCCGGTCCACGAGCACCGGCTTCGCCCCCTCGAAGACGCGCACGCGCACCCGGTAGCCCTCGGGCGCGACCCGCCGGACGTAGGCCTCGGCGAGGGCGGCGATCTCGTCCGGGTCCTGGTCGGGGACGAGGCGCATCGAGAACTTGAAGACGGCCCGGGCGGGGATCACGGTCTTCGGACCCGGACCCGTCCAGCCCGCGGCAAAGCCGTTCACGTCGAGCGTGGGCCGGGCCCAGCGGCGCTCGAGCACCCCGTAGCCGGGCTCGCCCTCAAGCCGCTCGGCCCCGAGCAGGGCGCGGTATTCCTCCTCGTCGAAGGGAAGGCGGGCCCATTCCTCCCGCTCCCAGGCCTCAAGCGGTCGGATTTTGTCGTAAAAGCCCGGGATCCGCACCCAGCCCTCAGGGCTTTTTAGCTGGGCGGCGACGCGGGCGGCGGCGACCGCGGCGTTCGGCGCTGCCCCGCCGTGGACGCCGGAGTGAAGGTCGGTCTTCGCGCCCTCGAGCTCAACCTCGAGGTAGGCGAGGCCCCTTAGGCCATAGACCAGGGTGGGAAGCCCCCGGGCGAACATCGCGGTGTCGGAGACGAGGGCGGCGTCGGCCGAAAGGCGGGCGCGGTTTTCCCGAACGAAGGCGAAGAGGTTTTTCGAGCCCACCTCCTCCTCGCCCTCGATCACGAACTTGAGGTTCAAGGGGAGGTCCTGGGTTTCGCTCGCGGCGGCGACGTGGATCCAGACCTGACCCTTGTCATCGGAGGCACCCCGCGCGTAGACCTTGCCGTCTTTGATCGTGGGCTCAAAGGGCGGCGAGTCCCAAAGCTCCAAGGGGTCCGGCGGCTGGACGTCGTAGTGGCCGTAGACGAGGAGGGTGGGGGCGCTCGGGTCCCTCCGGCGCTCGGCGTAGACGATCGGGTGGCCGGGGGTGGGCACGAGCTCGGCCGAGAACCCGATGGCCTCCAGACGCTCGGCTAAAAACCGCGCTGCTCGCTCGACGTCCTCGCGGCGCGCCGGGTCGGTGGAAACCGAGGGGATCTTTAAAAACTCGAGGAGTCCTTCCAGATGGGGGCTCATACCCCCAGGGTATCAGGCCCCCTGCTCGAGCATCCGGGCCACGCGCTCGATCTCGAGGCGGATCCGCGCCCGCATCTCCTCGACGCGCTCGCGAAGGCGCATGATCTCCTCGACGCCGGCGAGGTTCACCCCGAGCTCCTGGGTGAGCCGCCGGATCTCCCGGAGCCGCTCGATATCCCGCTCCGAGTAAAGCCGCGTCTTCCCCGCCGATCGCTTCGGCCGGATCAGCCCTTTCCGCTCGTAGAGCCGGAGCGTCTGCGGGTGCATCTCCACCAGCTCCGCCGCCACGCTGATCACGTAGACCGGGCGCTCTTCCCGGGGCGGCTCCGGGAGAT
>JALVVO010000144.1 GCA_027023345.1 Thermaceae bacterium | reverse complement strand
GGCGGCGAGCCGCCCCAGGCTCGCCGCCGGCTCGACCACCGCCGAGGTACCGACGACCAGAGCGACGTCGGCGGAGCGAAAGGCGGCCACCGCCGCCTCGAAGGCCCCGGGGGGCAAGAGCTCGCCGAACCAGACCACGTCGGGCCGGAGGAGCGCGCCGCAACGGGGGCACTTGGGCGGGATCGCGAGGTCTTCGGGCGGCGGCAGCTCCGCCCGGTAGTCGCAGACGGTGCAGCGAGCCCGGTGGATGCTGCCGTGGAGCTCGATCACCCGCTTCGAGCCCGCCCGCTGGTGCAGCCCGTCGATGTTCTGGGTGACGAGCAGGAAGCCGTCCCCCTTCTTCCGCTCGAGCTCAGCCAGCAGCCGGTGGGCCTCGTTGGGCTCGGCCTCGCGGATCTTCCGGTAGCGCCAGGCGTACCAGCGCCAGACCTCCTCGGGGTTTCTCGCGAACCCCTCGGGGGTGGCGTAGTCCTCGATCCTGAAGTTTTCCCAGAGCCCTCCGGGGTCGCGGAAGGTGGGGATCCCCGAGGGCGCGCTGATGCCGGCGCCGGTCAACACCGCGATCCGCACGGCCTCTTCGATCTTCTCCCTGGCCCGGGTCAACTCGTCCACGCTTTTATCGTAAGCTCGGCGGGGTGGAGGCGAGCGGCCGGGAAACGCTGAGGGAGCGCCTGCGCCTGCCGGCGTTCCTGGTGGCGATGGTCGCCACCTTTGGCACCCTCGGCTACCTCTGGCTCTGGCGGGACGAGGGCGCGACGCTGCTCGACGCCCTCTACATGGTCTTCTTGACCATGACCACCATCGGCTACCACGAGGTCTACCCGGTGGACACCCCCCTCGAGCGGATCTTTACCATGTTCGTGGGAACCGCCGGGATCATGAGCCTTTTCTACGCCTTCGGCGTCTTCATGGACTACCTGGTGGAGGAGGGCGCCGAGACCCGGAGGTTGAGACGCATGGAACGGCAGGTGGCGAGGCTGAAGGACCACGTCATCCTGGTGGGCTTCGGCCGGGTGGGGCGGCAGGCGGCGGCCGCCCTCCGGGAGAACCGCACCCCCTTCGTGGTGGTGGAGAAGAACCCCCATCGGGTTCGCCGCGCCTTGGCCGAGGGGGTGTTGGTGCTCGAGGGGGACGGCGGGGACGACCTCGTCCTCAAGAAGGCGGGGATCGAGCGCGCCCGGGGCCTGATCGTGGCCACCGGCTCCGACGCCGACAACCTCTTCATCGTGCTCACCGCCCGGGGGCTCGCCCCCAAGCTCTTCATCGCCGCCCGCGCCGAGGAGGCCTCGGTGGTGCCCAAGATGCTCCGCGCCGGCGCCAACAAGGTCATCGACCCCTACGCCGTGGGCGGCCAGCGCCTCGCGAACCTGGTCATCCACCCGGTGGTGGTGGACTTCCTCGAGACCACCCTCCGCAAGGGCGGCGCCCCGCTTTCCATCGAGGACATCCTGGTCGAGCCCGAAAGCGACATGGCCGAGAAGAGCCTGGCCGAGCTCGACGTCCGGAACCGCTTCGACGTCACCGTGCTGGCGGTGATCCGGGCCGGCGAGCCGGTGGTCAACCCGCCGGGGGACTTCGTGCTCCGCCCCGGCGACCAGCTCATCGTGCTGGGGACCCGGGAGGCGCTCGCCCGGCTCGAGGAGATGGCCAAGGGGAGGCGAGGCGAATGAGGCTCTTTTCCGCCGAAGCCATGCGACGGGTGGACGCCCGGGCGGTGGAGCTCGGCTACCCGAGCCTCCTCTTGATGGAGGCCGCCGGCCGGGCGGTGGCCGAGGCGACGCACCGGCTTTTTCCCAAAGCCCGGGTGCTCGTGCTCGCGGGCAAGGGGAACAACGGCGGCGACGGCTTGGTGGCCGCGCGCTGGCTCGCCGAGTTCGGTCACCCGGTCTCGGTCCGGGCGGCCGAGGGGCAAAAGGGGGACGCCGCGGCGATGCGGGAAGCCCTCCTCGCCTACGGCATCCGACCGGAGCCCCTTTTCCCCCTCCGGGACCTTTCCGGCTTCGACCTGGTGGTGGACGCCCTCTTCGGCACCGGCCTAACCCGTCCCCTCGCCGGCGAGTGGGCGGAGCTGGTCGAGCGGGTGAACGCCTCCGGCCTGCCCGTCGTCGCGGTGGACTTGCCCTCGGGGGTGCCCTTCGCCCCGCACGTCCGGGCCGCGGCCACGGTGGCCCTCGCCGGACTCAAGGGGGAAAACCTCTTCTCGCCGGGGCGGGACGCCGACGGCGAGCTCTGGCTCGCGCCCATCGGCATGCCGCCCGCCGCCTACGAGGCCGCGGGGGAGACGCCCCGCTTGCTCCTTTCGGACGAGCTCGCCGGGCTCTTTCCCGAAAGGCCGACGAACGCCCACAAGGGCTCGGTGGGGCGGGTGCTCGTCGCCGGGGGGTACGCCACCTACACCGGGGCCCCGGCCCTCGCCGCCCTGGGCGCCTACCGGGCGGGCGCCGGGCTGGTCTATGTCGCTTACCCCGAAGGGGCCGCGGTGCATCCGCCGCTTGAGGCGGTGCGGATCCCGGTCTCCACTTGGGTGCACGAGGCGCTCGCGCTCGCC
>JALVVO010000143.1 GCA_027023345.1 Thermaceae bacterium | reverse complement strand
GGGAGGAGGCGGGCGATGCGGCTTTTCGCCTGTCCCCGGGTGCCGAGGAGCACGAGGTCGTGGCCGGCGAGGATGGCGGCCTCAAGGGCGGGGAGCACGGTCTCCTCGTAGCCGTGGATGCCGGGAAAGAGGGGGGCGCCGGTCTTCAGGCGGGCGGTCAGGTTCTCGCGCACCTCGTCCTTCACCGAGCGGCGGAGCTTTTCCGCGGGGTAGGTCGCCTTCAGTGCACCGAGCGTGGTGGGCCTCACGCCCTCACTTTATCCGCGGGCGTTTGGCTCCGGCGGGTAGGATGGCTCCGTGGAGTTCGTCCGCATGGGGCCCGAGGAGGCGGGCGCGCGCGCTGAGGCGTTGCTCGAGGTCTGGCTCCGGGCCTTCTCCGGTCCGCCCTATTTCGTCGAGCCCGGCGAGCTCCGCCGGGTGCGGCGGCTTTTTTCGCGCCACCTGGCAACCCCGGGGTTTCGGCTGATCGCCGCGCTCAAGGAGGGCGAGATCGTGGGCTTCGCCTACGGCTTTCCCCGCACGCCGGGCGAGGCCTGGACCGAGGAGGTGGCCGCCTCGCTTTCCCCACGCCTCCGCGAGCGCTGGCTTCGGGGAGCTTTTGGCTTTGTTGAGTTTGCGGTGGATCCCCGCTACCAGGGGCTCGGGGTGGGGAGCACGCTCCACGACCGCCTGCTCGCCACCGCCCAGGAGCCCCGGGCGGTGCTTACGGTGCACGCCCACGCCCCCGCCGCCCGCTTCTACGCCCGCCGGGGCTGGCGGCGGCTCGGTTGGCTCAAGGGCGCGCCCTACTGGATCCTGGGCAAGGAGCTCAAGAAGGAGGAGGGCGCCGGTTTCCCGGCGCCCATCCCAGAGGGGTTTGCCTAGCCGGGGAAGCTCTCGAGGAGCTTTTCGACCTCCTCCTTGTGGTGGGTCTCGTCCTCGATCATGGCGTGGAGCTTAGCGGCGAGGCCGAGGTCGCCGAACTCCTCGGCTTCCTTCATTCGCCGGGCGTAGCGCGAGAGGGTCTCGCTCTCGGCCTTCAGGATGGCCTCGAGCATCGCCCGCGGGGTCTCGGCCTCGGGCACGGCGGCCGGCCGGGTGGTGGGTACCCCGCCCAGGGCCACGATCTTGTCGGCCAGGAACTGGGCGTGGCCGAGCTCCTCTTTGGCCTCTTCCAGGAAGAAGTCGCGCAGGGCGGGTCGGAAGGGCCCCTTGACCCGGGCGGCGAAGGTGGTATAGGTGATCACCGCCTCGTACTCGTGGGCGAGGTCCTCGTTCAGTCCTTGGATAAGCTTTTCCCGATCCATCGTCTACCTCCGTTCAAAATCATAACCGATATGAGTGTAGATGTCAAGCGAGCTTGGGGTTTGCGTCTTGTTAGCAAAGTTGATATGATTAGACTCAAGGAGGTGCGCGATGGGCAGGATCTACGGTCGGGTCGAGGGCCCCGAGGACATTCGGCGCATCAACTGCATCATCCGCGACGAGATGCTGGAGGTCGAGGAGGAAGGCCAGCTCACCGACCTAAAGAAGCGTTCCGACTACCTCTGCACCCTCACCTACTCGCCGTTTTGGAAGAAGCGCTTTGGCGCCATGGTGGAGGAGCTCCGGGAGGTGGCCTGCGAGGAGAACCGGGTCAGCGTCCGGCTCGCCAACTACGTCGCCCGCTTCCGCGGTTGGGATAAGGTCTACGACCCCTGGGGTCGGGAGGAGGGGAGCCTGGAGGAGCGGCTCGCCGAGCTTCCCGAGGAGGCCATCCGGGAGACCGCCGAGACCGCGGTGAGCCTGGAGCTCTCTCCCCGGGTGCTCGAGGAGCTCCGGCGCGCCTTCTGCCGCATCCGCAAGGCGATGGTGGTGGCCCAGGACGAGGAGGAGCTCCGGCGCCTCAAGCGGGCGGGGGACCTGCTCCTCGCCACCACCAAGACGCTCGGTTTCCGCGAGCACTTCGACGAGGAACTCGCCGCCATCGACGAGCTGGTCGAGCTCGAGGAGCGGCGCACCGTGAAGCTCGCGAACCTGATCGCCGAGGTGCAGGGCTGGCGGGTCCTCTTCGAGGCCTGGACGCTGGACGAGGTCCCGGTGGAGGAGAGCGTGGACGAGTACCTGGCGCGGGTGCTCGAGGAGGAGGAGAAGGCGAGCCGCTACCTTCCCAGCGAGGCTCGCTACGCCGCCGGCCGCACGCTCTGGATCGTCTACTACCATCGGGGTCGGCGCCGCCGCTACGCGAAGAGGGTCTACGTGCCCGGCTACGCCACCGACTTCCGGCTCGAGGGACCGGGGGAGTTCGAGAACCGCTTCGGCCGGAAGGTCTGGGGCGTCCGGCTCGTCTACCGCTCCCGCGTCGCCCCCACCACCGCTCGCATCCGGGGGCACCTGGTGCACCTGCCCGAGCGCTGGGTGACCCGGAGCCGGGTCATTCCCCTTCCGCCCGAGGCCGAGGCGGTGGAGCTCGCCTTCGAGCGGCCGCCCGAGGCCTACGACGTCGCCTAGCATGGGAGAGCTCTACCAGGATCCCCGCTACTCCGGCCGAACCCGGGTCTTCGCCGACCGGGAGGAGGCCGGCCGCGTCTTGGCCCGGCTGCTCGCCCCCGCCTTCGCCGGACGGCGGGACGCGGTGGTCCTGGCCATCCCCGCCGGCGGGGTACCGGTGGGCTTGGCCCTGGCCCGGGAGCTCGGCCTCCCCCTGGACCTGGTCTTCGTTCGCAAGCTTCACTTCCCGGAAAACCCCGAGGCCGGCTTCGGGGCGGTGACCGAGGGCGGGGCGGTGTTCGTGGATCCCCGGCTGGCCGAGGGGCTCCCCGAGGAGGTGGTGGCCCGGGTGGTCGAGGCCGAGCGCCGGGCGCTCGCCGAGCGGGTACGTCGCCTGCGGCGGGGTGCTCCGCCGCGCCTACGAGGGAAGACCGCGATCCTCACCGACGACGGGCTCGCCACCGGGTCCACCATGCTCGCTGCCGTGGACGAGGCCCGGCGGCGGGGTGCCCGGGAGCTGGTGGTGGCGGTGCCCACCGCCTCCCTCTTCGCCGTCCAGCGGATCCTTCCGCGGGTGGACGCGCTCTACGTGGTCAACCTGCGCGGCGGCCCCTTCTTCGCGGTGGCCGACGCCTACTGGAACTGGCGGGATCTCTCGCTGGAGGAGGTGGCGGAGCTACTGGGAGCGGCGACGGAAGAGGCCCTCGAGCACCAGAAGGAGGACGCCGACGACCACAAGGGCGTCGGCGAGGTTGAAGACCGGCCATAGCCCGGGCCCGAGGTCGAGGTAGTCGATCACGTAGCCCCGGCCGATCCGGTCGATGGCGTTGCCCAGCGCACCGGCGGCCACCAGGGAAAGGGCCAGCCGGGTCCCGACCGCGCTCCTCGCGTAGCCGAGGTAGAGCAGGATCGGTATCCCCACCGCCAGGCTCAGCCAGCCCAGCGGCTCGCTGTTGCCCTGGAAGAGCCCGAAGGCGATGCCGGTGTTCTTGACGTAGGTCAGGTAGAGGCCGGGGAGGAAGGGGTCCGGTACCGGGTCCAGGCTCCGCTCGGCCCAGAGCTTGAAGATCTGGTCCAGGACGATCAAGACCGGTACCAAGAAGGTGGCCACGTCCCGAGTCTAGCACGGGCTCGGCTTCTCCTATATAATCGAGCGCTGAGACGCGCCGCAGGCGCGAGGGGAGAGAGCCATGTCCAGGATTTGCGAGGTGAGCGGAAAAAGGCCGATCGTGGCCAACAAGATCGTCCGCCGCGGTAAGGCGAAGCGCGAGGGCGGCGTAGGTAAGAAGACCACCGGTATTACCAAGCGCAAGCAGTACCCCAACCTCCGGAAGCTGCGGGTGCAGGTGGCCGGGAAGACGATCACCCTCAAGGTGGCGATGAGCCACGTGGACAAGGTCTACGAGGCCCTCCCCCGGCTCCGGGGGATGAAGCTGGAGGGGATGAGCGAGGCGGAGATCAAGCGAGCCCTGCTCCGCCTACTCCGGTAGGGTAGGGTCTTAGGACCTAGGCCCCGGGGCAAGGCCCCGGGGTTTTTGTATTCTTGCATTACCGGTGCCAAGGCCATACGCCCCGGCGGTATGCGTTAGTACGAATATTCCTTACGAACATCCCGTACTGCCATCGCATACTCCACCCGCTTAGGGCACGGACCCCGACCCGGCCTTTGCATAATACGCCCGTCTTTTGACGGGTTTTTCCGGGGAGGTGAGCTGTTCTTGGCGGTACGGATGGCAAGGCGACGGTTCCAGTGGCGGCCCTTCGCGGCCAACCTGCTTTTGATCTCGGCCCTGGTGGAGATCGTCTCCGGAGTCTACCTCTACACTCCGGGCTACATCGCGAGCGTGATCAACTTCAACTTCCTGGGGCTGAACTTCCGTCAGTGGGCGATCGTTCACACCGTCTTCGGCCTCGTTTTCTTAATCGTGGCGGTGTGGCACATCGTCTACAACTGGCGCCCCATCGTGCGGTACGTCACCGGCCGGGCGCGGGCCGCGTTTGGTTACCGGCGGGAGCACCTATGGAGCCTTCTCGTGGTGCTCTTCTTCTCGGTGACCTCGATCGCGAACTGGCCGCCCTCCGGGCCGATCTGGGACTACCGGTACACCCTGCGGGAGTACTGGGTGGCTTGGGGCTTTACCCGCATGACCGTGGCGGACCTTGCGGAGAACCGGAACGTTCCCGTGGAGAAGGCGATCGCCCGACTCAAGAAGTACGGCATCGAGGCGAGTCCCGATAGCAACCTCGCGGAGCTTGCGAAAAACTCCAAGTACACCGCCTACGACCTTTACCTGATCGTTCGGGGGCGGCGGCCCCAGACCCGCTAGGAGGTGGTTGGGGTGGCAGTGCTAAAGCGCGTAAAGGATCGGTCCGAGGCCCGAAGGGGCTTCAACTGGCGGGTCTTCGTCGTGGACCTGCTCCTTTGGACCTCGTTCATCGACGTGCTTTCTGGGATCTTACTTTATACGCCCGGGCACTTTGCCCATAGCCTGCACGTAAACCCCCTCGGGCTTACCTTCCGGCAGTGGGCGGTCTGGCACACGATCGTGGGGTTCGTGCTCACCTTCGCGGTCCTCTACCACGTGGTCCTGAACTGGCGCCCCCTGGTGGCCTACATCCGTCAGCGGGCCCGGGCGGTCGCGCTTCGGAGCGAGTTCCTCTGGGCCCTGCTCCTTTCCGCCTACCTTGTCGTCGCCACCGTGCTCTACTGGCCGCCGGTGAGCACGATCTGGGACTTCCGCACCACCTTGAACGGGGTCTGGGCCTACCGGGTCTGGAAGGACGATACCGTGGCCGACCTCGCCAAGATCCGCCGTCTCAAGGTCGAGCAGGTTCTCGCCCGGTTTAAGAAGTACGGGATCGAGGCTGCCCCCGAGGAGAAGCTCGCCGAGGTGGCGAAGCGCTCCGGGTACCCCGTCTACGACCTATACCTGATCGCCCGCGGGCGCGAGCCCGCCCTCCGCCGCTAGCCGGCGGGCTCTTCGGCCGGGGCGGGGCGGGCGGCCCCGCCCTCCTTCTTCTCGGGGTAGAAGGCCAGGCGGGGCTTGGCCTCGAACCGCACCTCCCCCGGGATCCGCCCCTTACGCTTGGCCCAGCGGTAGGCGTGGTCCCAGGTCCGGCAGAAGGCGCAGACCTCGCCGGTCGTGGGGTAGCCGCAGCGCTCGCACGCTTTGAGCTCGACCTCCTCGGCGGAGAGTCCCCTTTGCAAGACCAGCTCGATCTTCTTCAGGTATTGCTCGAGAAAGGTCTGCTTGGTGCCGGGCATGGCGGTCTCGAGCTTGTTGAGGGCCTCCTTGTAGAGGAGGCTCTTCGCCCCCAGGGCGAAGGGGCACTCCTCGTGCTGGTAGGGAAGCTGCCGGAGCAGAGTGTAGGCGAGGATCTCGCGCTCGGTGAGGAGGTAGAGGGGCTTCACCCTCTTGGCGAGCTTCTCCTTGGCGGGCAGGACCGGTCCCTGCCGGACCAGGGCGTCGGTCTGCCAGTGGAGCACGTTGCCGAGGAGGACGCTGGCCTCGTCGTCGAGGTTGTGGCCGGTGGCGACCACGTCGAAGCCCTCTTCCACCGCCACCCGGTTCATGACGTAGCGCTTGGTGAGGCCGCAGACCGAGCAGGCCCGCCGCCGGGTGAGCTCGGCGAGCTCGGGGATCGCGAGCCGGTAGGCCTCCTTCAAGTCCACCACGATGAGGGGGAGCTTCCGTTCCTCAGCGAAGCGGCGGGTGGCCTCGAGGGCTCGCCTCGAGTAGTCGTCGATCCCCAGCTGGATGTGGAGCCCGGTGGCGTCGAAGCCGAGGCGGCGGAGCACCTCCCAAAGGGCGATCGAGTCCTTGCCCCCGGAGACTGCCACCAGCACCCGTTCGCCCTTTTCAATCATGCGGTGGCGCCGGATCGCGCGCTCGACCTGGTGCTCGAACCACTCGAGGTAGTGTTCGGGGCAGAAGGCCCGGCCCTGGCGCCGGACCTCCACCGCCGCCTTCCGGCCGCAGACGGCGCACCTCACCGCGCGCCCCCGGACACCGCCGAGATGACCTCGATGGTGTCGCCGTCCGCCACCTCGTCGTCGAGGGTGAGGAGCTCGTCCCCGCGGGCGACGATCACCCCCTCGGGGACCACGCCGAGCTCCTCGAGGACCTCGCGGACCTTCTTGGGTCCTTTGAGCTCGCGTTCCTCCTTCTCCGGCGTGCGCAGGACGACCCTCATCCCCGACACCCTAGCACAGCCCCGGTGCGCCGCCGGAGGACGCGGGTCTCAAAAGCGGTAGCTGAGCGTCATGGAGAGCGGGCTGAACGCCGACCACTCGGGCTCGCTGGTGAGCCAGGGGGAGACCACGAAGAGGGCGGCCTCCAGGCTGAAGGTCAGCCGGCCCTCGGTGACCGGGACCGGGAGGTTCACCCCCAGCACCGCTCCCGGTAGGAGCCCGGCGTGTGCGGAGCGGTAGGGTCCGCCGTCGACCTTCTCCGCGCTCCAGTAGAGCCGGGCTCGGGGCCCAAAGTAGCCCTCGCCACCGCCGACCGGTATCGGCCAGAAGTAGGTGGCGTCGGCGGCCAGGCCGAAGAGACGGTGCTCGTGGGTTTCGTAGCCGTCGTCGGTGTAGAAGCCTTCCTCGTAGTAGAGGAAGGCGGCCTCGCCGGCGACGGCGTAGTTCCCCTCGGTCCAGCTCCCCCGGGCCTTGGCCCCGCCGACCCAGCCGCCGACCCCCACCAGCTCGCCGGCCCAGGGCCCCTGGCGGAGGCCGAGGCTCAGGCCCTCCGGACCGAGCTTGGCGAAGATCCCGTCGCCGCCCGGTCGAGCGGCCAGGGGCGTGGTGGGGTACGGGCCGACGGTGTAGGTCTCCCGGGTCGGAGGGGGGCCAAGGGCGCCGGGGGCGCAAGCCGCCAAGAGGAGGACCAGCGTCGAGGCCAAGATCCACTTGCGCATACCGCATTTTACCTCGTTCGGGTTCCAGCCTAGGGGTTTTTGACAAACCCCGAGGGGGCGATTACACTATTCCCTGCGGCGTGGGGCCGTGGCGCAGCTGGGAGCGCGCCTCAATGGCATTGAGGAGGTCGTGGGTTCAAGTCCCACCGGCTCCACCAGAAAGCCCCCGGGGAACCCGGGGGCCTTACCTTTGGCGAAGCTCCTCGACGAGCGTCCGGGCGGCCTCGCCGATTGCGTCTCGGACCTGGCGCCACGCGTCGAGGGGCTTTCCGCTCGGGTCGGGAAAGCCCGCGTGGCGGCGCTCGGTCTTCGCCGGGTAGACGGGGCAGGCCTTTTGCGCGGCGTCGCAGACGGTCCAGACCAGGTCAAAGTTCCAGGGGTCGGGGACCTCTAGGAGGGTCTTCGAGAACTGGCCCTTTAGGTCGATTCCCACCTCGGCCATGACCCGGACCGCTTCCGGTTTTAGGTGGGTTTTCTCGGTGCCGGCGGAGTGGATTTCGGCGGCGAGGCCGAGGGTCCTGGCCCAGTGCTTGAGCCAGCCCTCGGCCATCTGGCTACGGGCGGAGTTATGGGTGCAGAGGACTAGGATGCGCAAGGGGCGGGCTCGGCAAGCTCGTACTCTCCCTTGTTGTCGGCCTCGGTGACGAGGTCCTTGGCCCGCTTGCCGGCGAGCTCGGCGGCGCGGCGGCCCAGGGTGTTGAGGGCGAGCTTGTGGAAGCCGGTGAAGGCGAGGTCCACCTTGCCGTCCTTAAGGAAGTAGGTGGCGGGCACGAAGCGGCCGCCGAAGGCGCGGAAGGCCTCGCAGCCCTCGAGCACCACCGGAAAGTCCTCGAGGTAGCCCTGGACGTAGACCTCGGTCTCCTCGGGGGTGGCGGTGGAGACGAACCAGATTGGCACCCCCGGGGCCATCGCCGGCAGCCGGCGGAGGTAGCCGACGACGTGCCGACTCGCCAGCACCACCGGGTGGAAGAAGACGAGCACCAGGGGCCCCTCGACCCTGGCGGGGTTGATCGTCTCGCCGCTTTTCGCCTTGAGCTCGATCTCCGGCACCGCCTTGCCCTTTTCCAGTACGTCCACGGCCGTCTCCTAGCGAATGCGCGCCCGGTAGGCGCCGAGCGCGCGCATGCCCAAGCGTTCGGGGAGGTCGGGGGGGAGCGCGACGTCCTCGAGGAGGAGCTCGAAGTCGCCGGCGCCCACGCTGCGGGCGAGCGCCGCCGCCTGTTCGAGCAGCATGAGCGCCGCCTCCTCGCCCTGGCCCGGGGCCAGAAGCAGGCGGTCCACCCGGGCCACCGGCAGGTCCTCGAATACGCCCTGACGCACCCATACGCTGGCCGCGCCCAGGATGCGCCCCTCGTCCTCGAGTACGAGGAGGGCGTTCCCCTTCTCCGAGAGGAAGTAGAGCAGGTTGCGGGCGAGCTGCATCCGGGCCTCGGGCTCGAGGGCCTTGCCGAGCACCGCCTCGAGGAGCCCGGCGAGGGCCTCGGCGTCCCGGGGAAGCGCCTCCCGCACTCGCACGGCGGGATTATACCGCCCGGGGGAGGGCCGGGGGTCCCGGGTAGACTTTTAGGGATGCGGCTCGTCGTGCTCTCGGGGCTCTCCGGCGCGGGGAAGACCACCGCCCGGTTCGCCCTCGAGGACGCCGGGTACTTCACCGTGGACAACCTTCCGCCCCCGCTCTGGTCGCCGCTGCTCGAGGCCTTGGGGGAGCAGGGCGTGGACCGGGCGGCCCTGGTGGTGGACGTCCGCGCCGCCCCCTGGCTCGGGGGGATTGGCTCCGCCCTCGACGAGGCGCGGAGGCGGGCCGAGGTCCGGGTGCTCTTCCTCGAGGCCCGGCCCGAGGTCCTCCTCGCCCGCTACAACCTCACCCGGAGGGTCCACCCCCTGGGCGGGGGGAGGCTTAGCCAGGAGCTCGCCCGCGAGCGGGCCGCGCTCGCGCCGGTCCGGGAGCTCGCCGACTTCGTCCTCGACACCTCGAGCACCACCGCGCGGGAGCTCCGGGCGCGGGTGCTCGAGCTCGTCGGCGAGCGCCGGGGGTTTTTGCTCCGCATCGTCTCGTTCGGCTTCAAGTGGGGCCCGCCCCCCGACGCCGACCTGGTCCTCGACGCCCGGGGCTTCAAGAACCCCTACTACGACCCCGCGCTCAAGGACCGCCCGGGTACCGACCCGGCGGTGGCCGCCTTCGTCTTCGCCCCGGAGGCCGAGGATCGCTACCGGGCGATGCTCGCCCTGGCGGGGCTCTCGGCCGAGGCCGCCGAGGCCGAGGGGCGGGCGGGCTACACCGTGGCGGTGGGCTGCACCGGCGGGTTCCACCGCAGCGTGGCGGTGGCCCAGCGGCTCGCCGAGGACCTCTCGGGCCGCTTCGCCGTGGAGGTGGAGCACCGTGATCTGGAAAAGCCCTAGCTGGCGCTGGCTCCTCCCCGGCATGCGGGTCAAGCGCTACGCCGCCCTCGCCGGCCTCGGGTTCCTGCTCGCGCTCTTCGGGGTGGGGCTCGCCTCCGCCGGCGCCCCCTTCCCCGAGCTCGCCCGCTGGCTGCTTTCCCGCGGCTACTCCCCGGTGGCGGTGGGGGTCCTCTCGGTGGCGGCGGGGACGCTACTCCTCGTGCTCGGCCTGCGGGCGATGAATCGCAGCATCCTGGCGGTGCTCACCGACCCCGACCGGGTCCCGGAGCTGGTCTACCGCCGGCGCCGGCTCGCGGCCGGCCCCCGGATCGTGGCCCTGGGCGGCGGGACCGGGCTCTCCCGTCTCCTAAAGGGGCTCAAGCGCCTCACCGCCAACACCACCGCGGTGGTGGCGGTGACCGACGACGGCGGTTCCACCGGCCGCCTCCGGCGGGCCTTCGACATCCCCGCGGTGGGCGACCTGGTGGACTGCCTGGCGGCGCTCTCGGAGGCGCCCCGGGCGCCCGAGCTCATGCAGCACCGCTTCGCCCGGGGCGGCGAGCTCAAGGGGCACACCTTCGGCAACCTGTTTCTGGTCACCCTCTTCGAGCTCACCGGGAGCTTCGACGAGGCCCTGCGCACCGCCAACCGCCTCCTCGCCCTCCTGGGCTCGGTCTGGCCGAGCGCCAGCGAGCCGGCGGTGCTGGTGGCGAGGCTCGCCGACGGCCGCGAGGTCGAGGGCGAGACCCCGATCCGCGCCGCGGGCGGCCGCGTCGAGCGGCTCTACCTCCGCCCCGCGAGCCCGGCGGTGATGCCCGAGGTGCTCCGGGCGATCGAGGCCGCCGAGCTCGTGGTGCTGGGCCCCGGGAGCCTTTTCACCAGCGTGATCGCGAGCTTCCTCCCCGAGGCGGTGCGCGAGGCCCTTCGGCGGACCCCGGCGCGAGTGCTGCAGGTGGTGAACCTGATGACCGAGCCGGGCGAGACCGACGGCATGGACGCCTTCGCCCACGTGGAGGCGCTCGCCCGGCACCTGGGGCGCTGGCCCGACGCCGCGGTGGTGCACACCGCGCCCATCCCCGAGGCGATCCGGCGCCGCTACGCCGAGGAGGGCCAGTACCCGGTGGCCTTCGACCCCCGGCCCTTCGCCGAGCGGGGGATCGAGGTCCTCACCGGCGACTTCCGGGAGGAGGGGCGGCTCGCCCAGCACGACCCGGAAAAGCTCCTGCGCGCCGTCGCCCGCCTGCTCGGCTAGCCCTCATGCCCGGTTGCTACCATGACGGGGTGCAGGCCCTTGTCCTCGCCGCGCTCCTAACCC
>JALVVO010000142.1 GCA_027023345.1 Thermaceae bacterium | reverse complement strand
CGTTCTTGTGGCTGTTCACTGGAGCTCCTCCTCTCGTGCTGAAAGCCAAACTTTCACAGGCACCAGGGTATGGGGCTCCAGTGAACAACGTGTTGGGAGGTTACACCTAGCGGGAAAGCGCCACCAGGCCGAGCCGGATCGGCCCGGTGGTGGTGAGCAGGTCGCCGGCCACCACCGCCGCCACCACCCGCTCGCCGCGGTGGGCCTCGGCGAACGCCACCAGCTCGCGGTCGGGGATCCGCGAGCGGAGCAGGTGGTGGGCGGGCACGCCCAGGCCCAAAAGGCGCTCCTCGGCCTCGCGGCGCAGCCGCACCAGGGCCTCGAGCGCCCGGCCGGGATCGGGGGGAAGCTCGGCCTTGGCGACCACCTCGCCGGGCTCGAAGAGCGTCCGCGAGGGGACGAAGCGGGCGCGGGCGCGGAGCCGCCCGTCGGGGCCCACCCCCTCGACCACCACCAGAATCAACCCCGGCCCCTGCCAGCCGCGGGTCTCGGCGGCGAGCGGGGAGAGCGGCGGCAACCCCATGATCTTGGCCCGGCTCTGAGCCTGGCGCACGGCCCGCGCGAGCTCGGCCTCGGGGTCCTCGTCGTAGCTCAGAAAGACCTCGGCCAGGACCTCGCCCTCGACGACCCTGGAGAAGCCCTCGGCGATCTGGCTCCCCTTCCGGACGAGCTCGGCCACCTGCCCCTTCAGGCGGGCGGCCTCGAGCCGGCTCTCGTCGAGCAGGCGGGCGAGGGCCTCGTTCTCGTTCTTGAGCGCGGCGTTCCGCTTCTCGAGCTCGCTCCTAAGGGCGTTGAGCTCGGCGAGGTCGCCCTGGAGAGTGCGGTAGCGGCGCTCGAGCTCGAGCACCTCGGCGGCGAGCCGGGCCTGGGTCGCCTTGAGCTCGGCCAGCGCGTCCATCGCCTGCTTGGCCCGCCGCTCGGCGTCGTCGCGGGCGGCCGAAAGGCTCTTTAGCTCCTCCCTGAGCGCCCGCTCCTGGGCCTCGAGCCGCTCGAGCTTCCCCTGGGCCGCCCGGGCCTCGGCCTCGAGAGCCCTAAGCCGCGCGCTCCGCTCGGCCAGGGCCCGCTTCGCCTCGGCGAGCTCCTTTTCGAGCGCCTTGCGCTCCTCTTCGAGCCGCCGGAGGCGCTCCTCGTTCGCCGCCAGGCGCTCGGAGAGCTCCCGCTCCCGGGCGCGGAGCCGCTCCTCCTCGGCAAACGCCCGGGCCGCCTGGGCCTTGAGGTTCGCCACCTGCTCGGCGAGCCGCTCCCGCTCGGCGACCAGCTCGGCCCGCTCGACGAGGAGCACGTCCCGCTCCTTTCGCACCTTCTCGGCCTCGAGGATCGTCTCCCGCGCCCCCCGCACCAGCAGCATGAAGGCGGCGAAGACCACCAGCGCGACCACCATCCCCGAGAGCACCGCGACCAAGAGCCCGGTCGCCCGGGGCCTGAGGCCGAAGAGCCGGAGGTGGCGCCGCCCCACCCGGCGGCCGATCACGTCGCCGGCGTAGGCGATCAACCCGCCCAAGAGGACGAGGAAGAGAACGATCACCCAAAGGCTCATCAGAGCTCGAACTCATCCCCTAGGTAGTAGGTTCGCGCCCCGGTGTCGCGGGCGAACTCGTCGGGGTTGCCGTGGAAGACCACCTGACCATCGTACATCAGGTAGACGCGGTCGGTGATGGCGAGGGTCTCCCGCACCGAGTGGTCGGTGATGAAGATCCCCACGCCCCGGCGGGCGCGGAGCTCCTCGATGAGCCGCTGGATCTCCCGCACGCTCTTCGGGTCCACGCCGGTGAAGGGCTCGTCGAGCAGGATGAAGTCGGGCTCGGTGGTGAGCGCCCGGGCGATCTCGAGCCGGCGGCGCTCGCCACCGGAGAGGGTGTAGGCGTACTTGTCCTTGAGCTTGGAGAGGCCGAACTCCTCGAGGAGCTCGAGGGCGATCTCGAGCCGCTGCTTCTTGGGAAGGGGGCGGTGCTCGAGGATCGCGAGGAGGTTCTCGAGCGCGGTCATGCGCCGGAACGCCGAGGGCTCCTGGGGCAGGTAGCCAAGCCCCATCCGCGCCCGCTTGTACATCGGCAGCCGGCTCACGTCCTGGCCCCGGAGCTCGATCCGGCCCGCGTTCGGCCGGATGAAGCCCACCACCATGTAGAAGGTGGTGGTCTTCCCCGCCCCGTTCGGGCCGAAGAGGGCGACGATCTCGCCGCGGCCGAGCTCGAGATCCACCCCCCGCACCACCTCGCGCCGCCCGTAGCGCTTCTTGAGCCCCCGCGCCACCAGCCGCGCCCTCCGCGCCTCGTCCACCAGGCTCGCGGCACTCACAGCCCTGAGGCTAGCACGGCGGGCTTAGCCGGGCATGAGCTAGGCTAAGGACGTGCGCACGCTGGGCTGGATCCTGATCCTCCTCGGGGTCGTGCTCCTTTGGCCGCTGGGCGGGCTCCTCGCGCTGGTCCTCGGGCTGATGCTGCTCGTGCTCGGGCTCGTGCTGGCGCCGCTCGCCCTGGTGCTCGCGCTGGTCCTCCTGCCGCTCGTGCTCGTGGTAGCGCTCGGCGCCGCCATTCTCAAGGTGCTCTGGCCGGTCCTCCTGATCGCCGCCGGGATCTAC
>JALVVO010000141.1:2995-11066 GCA_027023345.1 Thermaceae bacterium | reverse complement strand
GAGGAGGTAGAGGTCGAGGGTGGGGCCGGGGGAGAAGAGGCTCGTCCGCTCCGGGTCGCTCTGGGCCAGGTCAAAAACGAGCGGCCAGCTCTCGTCCAGGGCGAGCCCGAGCGCCTCGCTTCCTTGGCTCAAGAGGAGGAAGGGCTGGCTCTGGTAGAGCCGGTCGGTGGCCTCGGTGTGCTCGGTTTCGTCGGTGTTCCAGAAGGTGTAGCGGCGCCCCTTCTTGTCGAGGAAGCCGGTGCGTTCGCCGAGCCCGAAGTGGCGGCGGCCGGGGGCCTCGGGGAAGGCGAGCCCGAGCCCGCCAGCGTAGGGGTGGCCCTCGGCCGGGGGCAGGGCCTCCTCCAGGCCGGGGAACCCCCGCCAGGTCTCCCGGGGCCGGGCGAAGAAGGCCATCGGGCCCAGGAAGCCGAGGGTGAGGGTAAAGGGCCGGGGCGTGAGGGCAAGCGGGGGGAGCCCCTCGGCCTGGACCCGGCCGTTCGCGAACCGCAAGGGTCGGGGCGGCCCGGGCTCGGCGGCCGGGCCCTGCTTCTCGGCGTCCTCGGGCCGGAGGTGGACGAGGACCCGCCAGCCCGCTTCGTGGGCGGTGATCCGTGCCCGGACGTGGGGGGCCTCGAGGAAAAGCGCCCGCTCGGTCCCCCGCACGCGGTCGAAGGCGAGGGGGATCATGCCTCCACTATGCCCCCTTCAGGGGGCGAGGGGGTAGGGCTCGAGCACCAGGGTCTTCAGGTAGAGGGTCTCGGGCACCTGGGCGACCCAGGGGTGGTCCTCGGGCTGGTGGGTGATCCGCACCACCCGGAAGCGGGTCCGGGCGTCGGCGCCCGCGCGGCGGGCGGCCTCGAGGAGGTCGGCCTCCTTGACGTAGTAGCTGCAGGAGGAGACCCAGACCCGCCCCCGGGCTCGAGGAGCCGGAAGGCGTGCCCCAGGAGCTCGGCGAAGAGGCGTTTGGCGCGGGGCAGGTCGCGGGGGCTCTTGGCGAGGGCCGGGGGGTCGAGGACGATCCGGTGGAAGCGGCGGCCCTCGGCGACGAGCGCGGCGAGGACGGCGGGGGCGTCCCCGGAGCGGACGTCCACCGAAACCCCGAGCTTTTGGGCCGCGCGGTCGAGGACCCCGAGGGCGGCGAGGTCCCGGTCCACCGCCAGCGCCCGCGCCCCCTTTCGCGCGGCCCGGAGGGCGAAGCCCCCGACGTGGCTGTAGACGTCGAGCACCGCTTCCCCGGGGCGTACCTCGGCCTCGAAAAGCCTCCGGTTCTCCCGCTGGTCGAGGTAGAAGCCCTTGGTCTGGGCCAGGGCCAGGGGGATCTCGAAGACGATCCCGTCCTCCTCGACCACGAGGCGTTCGGGCACCTCGCCCCAGAGCGCGCGGGGTTTGAGCTCGAGCCCCGCGCGCCGGGCGTACTCGGTGGGGACGAGGAGGGCGGCGCTCGCGCCGGTCGCCGACCGGAGCGCCGGGAGCCAGCGGTCCTTGAGCGCCCAGGCGCCCCGGGTGCGCACCTGCACCAAGAGGGCCCGGTCGAAGCGGTCCACCACCAGGCCGGGGAACCCGTCGGCCTCGGCGTGGATCAGGCGGTGGTGGGGGCCGAGCCCCGCGCGGCGGCGGGCGGCGGCCTCGATCCGCGTCCGGAAAAAGTCCGGGTCCAGCGGGCCCAGGTCAAAGCGGTAAAGCCGCAGGGCGGCGCGGGCTTTGGGTTCCAGGTAGCCGACGCCCAGGGGCTCACCCTCCGCGGAGAAGAGCCGGGCCACCCCTTCCTCGTCCGGGAGCTCGGCGAGCTCGTCGGCGTAGACGGTGGGATAGAAGTTCTTGACCTTCTTCTCCTTGCCCGGCTTCAGGACCGCCCGCAGCATGCCCCTAGGATCGCACGCGAGTAGACTTTGGGGTATGAAGCTCTTCCTGGTCACCAACGAGCTCTCCGCCGAGGGGCCGGGCCGCGTCGAGGCGGTCTACCTGGTCGCCGCCGAGAGCGAGGAGGAGGCGCTGAAGAAGGCGCGCGCCCGGGGCGGCGAGGCCGTCCGCAGCCAGCGGGTCCGCCCCCTTCGCTTCGAGCCCGACGGCACCACCCTGGTCTGGATGGGCCTTTTGGGGGGCGAGGTCGAGCGCGCCGAGGGCCGGACGAAAAAGAGCAGCGGGATGCGCATCGAAAGGTGAGCTGGGAGGGGGCGAATGGCCCCCTCCCTCTCCTTAAGATGGGTGAGGACTTCGGGAACCTTGGCGGAACGCGCCCCGCCAAGTGAAGCTGGTCACGAGGAGGCCGGTATGGATCCGCTCGTCGAGTATCTGAACGCGCTCATCTACCTCGCGATCGCCGCTCTCATCGGGGTGGCGCTTTTGCTTATTGGCTACCTCTTCGGCCCCAAGCGGCCGAGCGAGGAAAAGCTCGTCGCCTACGAGTCGGGGAACGAGCCCATGGGCTACGCCCGGCGCTTCCCCGCGCACTTCTATGCCGTGGGCCTGCTCTTCCTCCTCTTCGACGTCGAGGTCGCCTTTCTCTGGCCCTACGCGGTGAGCGCGAAGAAGCTCGGCCTGGCCGGCTACGCCGCCGCGCTCTTTTTCGTCCTGGCGCTTTTGGCCGGGCTTTTCTACGAGTGGAAGAAGGGAACGATGGAGATGCTACCCAAGGGGAGGAGGGACCGCGGGTGAAGTCGTACGAGGAGGAGTTCAGGGAGCTCGAGCGCCAGGGCATCCTCTTTACCACCCTGGAGAAGCTCATCGCTTGGGGCCGCTCGAACTCGCTCTGGCCGGTGACCTTCGGCCTCGCCTGCTGCGCCATCGAGATGATGGCCTCGACCAACGCCCGCAACGACCTCGCCCGCTTCGGCAGCGAGGTCTTCCGGGCGAGCCCCCGTCAGGCCGACGTGATGATCGTCGCCGGCCGGCTCTCCAAGAAGATGGCCCCGGTGATGCGCCGCGTCTACGACCAGATGCCCGACCCCAAGTGGGTGATCAGCATGGGCGCCTGCGCCTCCTCGGGCGGAATGTTCAACAACTACGCCATCGTGCAGTCGGTGGACTCGGTGGTTCCGGTGGACGTCTACGTCCCCGGCTGCCCGCCCCGGCCCGAGGCGCTGATCTACGCGGTGATGCAGCTGCAGAAGAAGATCCGCGGTCAGGCGAGGGACGCCTCCGGCAGGAAGCTTCCGCCGGTGGCCGCTTGGGCGAAGGGGGCCTAGCGTGCGGAGGGACCAAGCGAAAGCCTACGCCGAGGAAAAGGGCATCCCGGTCCGTGAGGAGCACGGGCTCTTGCACCTGGTGCTGCCGCTAGCCGAGTTCAAGGTCCACATGGGGGCTTTCAAGGAGATGGGGTTTAACTACCTCGCCGACGTGATCGGCGTGGATTACAAGGACTACCCCGAGGGCACCCCCTGGCAACACCCCGAGCGCTTCGCGGTGATCTACGAGCTCGTCAGCATGCCGGGGTTTAAGGACGGCGACGGCAGCCGGATCTACCCCCGGGTCTACGTGCCCGAGGCCAAGCCCCGCCTCCCCACCGTGACCGACCTCTGGCCCAGCGCGAACTTTCCCGAGCGCGAGGTCTACGACCTCTTCGGCCTCGTCTTCGAGGGGCACCCCGACCTGAGGCGGATCCTCCTGCCGGAGGACGCCGAGGGGCATCCCCTCCGGAAGGACCATCCCCTGGGCGAGACCCCGACGCTCTTCAACGACGGGCGCTACATCGACCCCGAGTCCTTCCGCGCGGGGCTTCGGGGCAAGGACAAGGGCCTTACCGGCTGGCGCGGCGGCCGGAGGAAGGGGGAGCGGCGGTGATTCCCGAACCCAAGGAGCTCAGAACCGAGGAGATGCTCCTCAACATGGGGCCGCAGCACCCCTCGACCCACGGGGTGCTCAGGCTCGTGGTGCGGCTCGCCGGGGAGGAGGTCCTGGACGTCGTCCCCCACATCGGCTACCTCCACACCGGCTTCGAGAAGACGATGGAGAACCGCACCTACCACCAGAACATCACCTTCACCCCCCGCATGGACTACCTCCACTCCTTCGCCCACGACCTCGCCTACGCCTTGAGCGTGGAGAAGCTCGTGGGCGCCGAGGTTCCCGAGCGCGCCCGGGTGATCCGGGTCATCCTGAACGAGCTCTCCCGCATCGCCAGCCACCTGATCTTCGTGGCCTCGGGCCTTTTGGACCTGGGGGCGCTTACCCCTTACTTCTATACCTTCCGCGAGCGGGAGACGATCCTCGACCTCTTCGAGTGGGTCACCGGCCAGCGCTTCCACCACAACTACATCCGGATCGGCGGCCTCAAGGAAGACCTGCCGGAAGAGTTCGTCCCCGAGCTCAAGAAGTTCCTCGACACCTTCGACCACCGGGTGGACGACTACCAGGGGCTCTTCGTGGGGAGCCCGATCTTCGAGGGCCGGGCCCGCGGGGTGGGGGTGATCCGCCCCGAGGACGCGATCGCCTACGGCCTCACCGGCGGGTCCCTGCGGGCGAGCGGGGTCAACTACGACGTCCGGAAGGCCTACCCCTACTGCGGCTACGAGACCTACGACTTCGAGGTGCCCCTCGGCGAGCGGGGGGACACCTGGGACCGGATGGTGGTGCGGCTCGAGGAGATGCGCCAGTCGGCCCGGATCATTCGGCAGGCCCTGGATCGGCTCGAGCCCGGCCCCATCCGCGACCCGAACCCCCACTTCTCCTACCCGCCCAAAGAGCTCCTCTCCTCCTCGATGGAGGCCCTGATCTTCCACTTCAAGCTGGCCACCGAGGGCTTCGAGGTGCCCCCCGGCGAGGCCTACGTGCCCACCGAGAGCGCCCGCGGCGAGCTCGGCTACTACATCGTCTCCGACGGCGGCAGCCTGCCCTACCGGGTCAAGGTGCGCACGCCGAGCTTTTTCAACCTGCAGGCGCTCCCCCAGGCGGCCCGGGGGCACTTCTTCCAGGACCTGGTGGCGATCCTCGCCAGCTTCGACCCGGTGCTCGGGGACGTGGATAGGTGATCGGCGATGGGGTTCTTTGACGACAAACAGGACTGGCTCGAGATCGTCTTCCGAAACTACCCCCCGGAAAACCGCCGGGCGGCGGTGATGCCGCTGCTCCGGAAGGTCCAGCAGGAGGAGGGCTACGTAAGCGAGGAGCGGATCCGCGAGATCGCCGAGCTCGTGGGGACCACCCCCACCCAGGTACGCGGGGTGATGAGCTTTTACTCCTACTACCAGGCGGTCCCCACCGGCAAGTACCACCTCCAGGTCTGCGCCACCCTCTCCTGCAAGCTCGCCGGTGCCGAGGAGCTTTGGGACACGCTCCGGGCCGAGCTCGGGATCGGGCCCGGCGAGGTGACCCCGGACGGGCTCTTCTCCATCCAGAAGGTGGAGTGCCTGGGGGCCTGCCACGTCGGCCCGGTGGTCCAGGTCAACGACGAGCCCTACGTCGAGTGCGTCACCAAGGAGCGCCTGAAGGCCCTGCTCGAGGGCCTTCGGGCGGGGAAGCCCCTCGAGGAGATCGAGCTCCCCGGCTCCTGCGGTCACCACGTTAGGGAGGAGGAGGCATGAGCGAGGGTCCCATCGTATCCGGCCACGACCCCCGCTTCGAGCGGACGCTCTACGCCCATGTGGGCAAGCCCGGCTCCCACGCCCTCGACTACTACCTGTCCCACGGGGGCTACGAGGCGGCGAGGAAGGCGCTCACCCAGATGACTCCTGACGAGGTCATCGAGGAGGTGAAGCGCTCGGGGCTCCGGGGCCGCGGCGGCGCCGGCTTCCCCACCGGGCTCAAGTGGTCCTTCATGCCCAAGGACGACGGGAAGCAGCACTACATCATCATGAACGCCGACGAGTCCGAGCCCGGCTCCTTCAAGGACCGCTACATCCTCGAGGACGACCCCCACCAGGCGATCGAGGGGATGATCATCGCCGGCTACGCGATCCGCGCCACCAAGGGCTATATCTACATCCGCGGCGAGTACCGGCGGGCCTACGATCGCCTGATCGCCGCCATCGAGGAGGCCTACGCCCGGGGGTATTTGGGCAAGAACCTCTTCGGCTCGGGCTTCGACTTCGACCTCTACGTCCACCGCGGCGCCGGGGCCTACATCTGCGGCGAGGAGACGGCGCTGATGAACTCGCTCGAGGGGCTCCGGGCGAACCCACGCTTGAAGCCCCCCTTCCCGGCGCAAAAGGGCCTGTTCGGCAAGCCCACCACCATCAACAACGTCGAGACCATCGCGAGCGTGGTCCACATCGTTGTCCGGGGCGCCGACTGGTTCGCCCAGATGGGCTACGACAAGTCCAAGGGGATGAAGCTCTACCAGGTCTCCGGGCCGGCGAAGCGGCCCGGGGTCTACGAGCTCCCCATGGGCACCACCTTCCGCGAGCTCATCTTCGACTGGGCGGGCGGGGTAAAGGAGCCCATCAAGGCGATCATCCCCGGGGGTTCTTCTACCCCGATGCTGCCCTTTACCGACGAGATCCTCGACACCCCGATGGACTTCGAGCACCTGCAGGAAAAGGGCAGCATGCTCGGCACCGGGGGGGTGATCCTGATCCCCGAGTCGGTCTGCGTGGTGGACGTGATCTGGAACCTGGTGCGCTTCTATGCCCACGAGTCCTGCGGCAAGTGCACCCCCTGCCGCGAGGGGGTGGCGGGCTGGCTGGTCAAGCTCCTCGGTCAGCTCGAGCGCGGCCAGGGCAAGCCCGGCGACATCGAGCTCATCGAGGACCTCCTCGACAACATCGAGGGCAAGAGCTTCTGCCCCCTGGCCGACGCCGCCGTCTGGCCGGTCCGGGGGGCGCTCCGCCACTTCCGCCACGAGTTCGAGCACCACATCGAGAAGGGGTCCTGCGCGGTGCAGGCAGGGAGCCGCTGGGGGTAGGCGATGGTGAAGCTGAGGATCAACGACCGGGAAATCGAGGTCCCCGAGGGCACCTCGGTCCTCGACGCCGTCTTCCACGCCGGCTACGACATCCCCTACTTCTGCAGCGAGCGGCACCTCTCGCCGATCGGCGCCTGCCGGATGTGCCTGGTCAAGGTGGGGACGCCGAGGAAGGGGCCGGACGGCGAGTGGATCAAGGACGAGGACGGGCGCCCCAAGATCTTCTGGTTCCCCAAGCTCATGGCCGCCTGCACCACCCGGGTCTCCGAGGGGATGGTGGTGGATACCCTGGCCGACGAGGTCAAGAAGGCCCAGGCCGGGATGGTCGAGTTCACCCTGGAGAACCACCCCTTGGACTGCCCCACCTGCGACAAGGGCGGCGCCTGCGAGCTCCAGGACCGGGCGTACGAGTACGGCCTCTTCGAGAAGTACTACACCGAGGCCCAAAACGGCCTGAAGAAGGTCCTCTACTCCCGCTTCGAGTTCACCAAGCGCCACGCCGACAAGCACCACAAGCTCAGCGAGTTCATCATTCTCGACCGCGAGCGCTGCATCCACTGCAAGCGCTGCGTCCGCTACTTCGAGGAGATCCCCGGGGAAGAGGTCCTCGACTTCATCGAGCGGGGCAACCACACCTTCATCGGAAGCGAGGAGTGGCCGCTTCCCACGGGCTTTTCCGGCAACATCACCGACCTCTGCCCGGTGGGAGCGCTCCTTGACCTCACCGCGCGCTTCCGGGCCCGCAACTGGGAGTTCGAGAAGACCCCCACCTTCGACCTCACCGACGCCGCCATGAGCGCGATCTGGGTGGACAGCCGCTCGGGGCGGATCGAGCGCATCCGGGCTCGGGAGCACCCCGAGACCAACGAGATCTGGATCTCCGACGCCGCCCGCTTCGGCCACGGCTGGACCAAGGAAGGGCGCCTAGAGCGGCCCCTCCTCCGCAAGGACGGCGAGCTCGTGGAGGTGAGCTTCGAGGAGGCGGCGGACTACCTTCGGTCGCGGCTCGGCGGCACGAAGCCCGAGGCCTTCGGGCTCTACCTCGCCGCCGACGGGACGATGGAGGAAGGCTACGCCTTCGCTGAGGCTGCCCGGCAGCTTAAGACCGAGCACTACGGCTTCGAAAACGCCACCCGTCACCCGGCGAGCGCCCTGCCGGCAGCGAGTTTCGCCGACCTGCTCGCCTCCGACTTCGCCCTCGTCGTCGGCGACCCCGCCGAGGAGATGCCGGTGCTCTACCTCCGGCTCCAGGAG
>JALVVO010000141.1:0-2985 GCA_027023345.1 Thermaceae bacterium | reverse complement strand
TCTTGAAGGGCGTCACCCCGGCGCCCCGCTACTTCCACGGCACCCCGATCGCCGACCTCAGGCTCGAGGAGCGCATGCCCCGGCGCCCGGAGCGGCTCGCCGCCTTCGCCGCCTACCCCACGAGGCTCTTCGTCTTCGCCGGGGTCAAGGGCGTCTACGCCCCGGGGGCGGCGGGAGCGCTTTTGGCGGCGCTCCAAGCGGCGATGGACGGTAGGTCCCTCCCCGAGGTGCCGGGCGTCCCCGAGGCGGCGGTGCGGGAGGCGGCCGAGCGCTTCCTCGGGGCGAAGACCCGCACCCTGATCGTGGGCGCCGAGGTCCTCGACGACCCCGAGGCCGCCGAGCGGGTGGCCGCGATCGCCCGGGCGAAGGGCGCTCACGTGCTCGCGATGCCCCCGGCGGCGAACGCGCGGGGGCTCGAGCTCGCAGGCCTCTTCCCCGAAAAGGGCGCGGGCTTCGGCGAGGCCGGGGCCCAGGCGGTCTTCTACTACGGCGCGACGCCGCCGGCGGAGGCGCTCCAGGGAGCGAGCCTCAAGGTCTTCGCCCTCCCCGCCCTCGACGGCCTGGCCCGGGCCGAGGCCGACCTCGTGCTCCCGGCCAAGACCTACTACGAGAAGCGGGGCCTGGTGCTGAACGCCGAGGGGCGGCTCTTCGAGCTCCGCCCCGCCCCCACCGCCCCGGTGGGCGCGATGGACGGGGTGGAGGCGCTCGCCTTCCTACTCGCCGCCTGGGGCAAGCGGGTCCCGGCGAGGAGCGTGCCCGAGGCCCGTACCCGGCTCCACGAGCGCCTCAAGGTGCCCCTTTCGGTCCCCGAGGAGGGCGTGCTCTTCCGCCCGCGGGTCCGGCTTTCCGCCCGCCGGGGGGCGGCCTCGGGCGGGGATCTCTACCTCCGGCCCTCGATGTGGCGCGCCCGGATGCTTAAGGACGAGCGCGTCCGGCGGGCCCTCGGCGAAACCCCGCTCTTCGTCCACCCCGAGACCGCTCGGGAGCAGGGCCTCGCCGAGGGGATGCGCCTCGAGGTGGCCACGCCCTACGGCCGGGTCCCGGCGGTGGTGACCCTGGACGAGGCGATCGCCCCCGGCGTTCTTCAGCTCCCCGCCTACGGGCGGGGCACCGGGCGGCGGGTGCCCTACAAGGTCTTCGTCCCTAGCGGAGGTGCGGCATGATTTGGGCCCTGTTCGTGACCGCGGTCAAGGCCCTGGTGCTGATCCTGGCCCTGCTCTTTGCCTTCGCCTACATCACCTGGATCATGCGCCGGGGGCTCGCCCGCTTCCAGATCCGGCTCGGCCCCAACCGGGTCGGCCCCTTCGGGCTCCTCCAGCCCATCGCCGACGCGGTGAAGGCGATCTTCAAGGAGGACATCACGGTGGCGCGGGCCGACCGCTTCCTCTACTGGCTCGCCCCCTTCCTCGCTTTCACCTTCGCCCTCGCCGCCTTCGCGGTGATCCCGGTGGGCCCGGACGGCTGGGTGGTGGCCAACCTCGACATGGGCGTGCTCTACGTCTTCGCCGTCGGCGAGCTCGCGGTCTACGGCGTCTTCCTCGCCGGCTGGGCCTCGGGCTCGAAGTACCCGCTGATGGGCGGCCTGCGCTCGATCGCCGCCCTGGTGGGCTACGAGCTCGCGCTCGGGATGGCGATCTTGCCGGTGGTCCTGATGGCGGGGACCCTAAACCTCCAGGAGATCGTCGAGTGGCAGCGTCAACACGGCTACTTCATCGTCTACCAGTTCCCCGCCTTCCTGGTCTACTTCATCGCCGCCCTCGCCGAGATGAGCCGCACCCCCTTCGACTTCGCGGAGGCCGAGCAGGAGCTCGTCGCCGGCTTCCACACCGAGTACTCGAGCATGAAGTTCGTCGCCTTCTACATCGCCGAGCTCCTCCACTGGATCGTGGGCTCGGCGCTCATCGCCACCCTTTTCCTCGGCGGCTGGGACGCGCCCTTCGGCCTGCCCGAGATCCCCGTGCTCTGGCTCTTCGTGAAGTGGGCGATCTTCATCTTCCTGGTGCTCTGGATCTGGGCCAGCTGGTTTAGGACGCGCTACGACCAGATGATCCGCTTCGCCTGGGGCGTGCTCCTGCCGGTGGCCACGGTCTGGTTTTTGATCACCGCTTACTACGTGGCGAAGGGAGGGATGGCATGAGCGTGATGGCGCTGGCCAAGGCGCTCGGGATCACGCTCCGGCACTTCTTCTCGCGGCCGGTGACGATCCCCTACCCCGACGCGCCGGTGCCCTTAAAGCCCCGCTTCCACGGCCGGCACGTGCTCACCCGGCATCCGGACACCGGGCTTGAGAAGTGCATCGGGTGCAGCCTCTGCGCCGCCGCCTGTCCGGCGTACGCGATCTACGTCGAGCCTGCCGAGAACGACCCCGAGAACCCGGTCTCGATCGGCGAGCGCTACGCCAAGGTCTACGAGATCAACATGCTCCGCTGCATCTTCTGCGGCAACTGCGAGGAGGCCTGCCCCACCGGGGCGATCGTGCTGGGTTACGAGTTCGAGCTCGCCGACTACCGCTACGCCGACTTCGTCTACACCAAGGAGGACCTCCTCGTGGACACCGTGGGCTCGAAGCCCCAGCGCCGCGAGGCCGAGGAACGGAAGAAGCCGGTGAAGCTCGGGTTCGAGGTGCCCTACGTGCGGCCGGAGCTCGAGGGGGTGAAGTACGAATGAGCCTTTTGGACCTCCTCATGGGGGTGCTCCTCCTTCTTTCCGGCTTCCTCGCGGTGCGGCTTAAAAACGCGGTCCACGCCGCCCTCGCGCTCGCCGCCAACTTCGTGCTCGTGGGCGTGGTCTACATGCTGCTCGAGGCCCGCTTCCTCGGCTGGATCCAGATCATCGTCTACGCCGGCGCCATCATGGTCCTCTTCGTCTTCGTGATCATGCTGCTCTACGCCGCCCAGGCCGAGGTGGGGGCCGACCCCCTTCCCACCCTCCGGCCGGTGGCGGCCGGAGGGTGGGAAGGGGGTCGGCCCCCACCTCGGCCTGGGC
>JALVVO010000140.1 GCA_027023345.1 Thermaceae bacterium | reverse complement strand
GGCCAAGGCCCTTTTGGGGTTTCCCGAGGCGGTGGAGAAGAGCGCCGCTGAACCCACCCCCCACCTCCTCGCCACCTACCTCCTCGACCTCGCCGCCGCCTGGAACGCCTACTACAACGCGAAGGAAGGCGGCCAGCCGGCGACCCCGGTGCTCACCGCCCCCGCGGGCCTGCGCGAGCTCCGGCTCCGCCTCGTCCGCGCGGTCAAGGTAACCCTGGCCCAGGGGCTCGGCCTCCTCGGCGTGCCGGCGCCGGAGGTGATGTAGCCCTGGACCGGCGCGGGCACCGAGGCGGCGTATACTTTGGAACGATGCGGAGTCTCCTCCTCGCCGCCCTCCTCGTCCTCCCCGCCCTCGCCCAGGGCACCGACTACGCCGAGGTCGCCCGGGTGCGGGTGGTCCAGGCGGCCCTGCCGGCGGTGGTCCGGGTCCAGGGCCAGGCGAGCTACAGCGAGGGCGGCGAGCCGGTCTGGGGCTCGGGGTTCTTCTACGCCCCCCACCGCGTCCTCACCAACTACCACGTGGTCGAAGGCTTAAAGAAGCTCACCGTGGTCACCGCAGACGGCGAGGCGCACCCCGCCCGGGTCTTCGCGGTGGACAAGGGGCTCGACCTCGCCATCCTAGAGATCGAGGGCAGCGCCCCGGCGGTCCTCGCCTTTAGCGACGCCCCGCCTCTCCCCGGCCAGACCGCGATCCTGATCTCCTCGCCCTACGGCCGGCTCAATCTGGTCTCGCTCGGGGTGGTGGCCGGCGTGGGCCCCTTCGAGGACGCCGCCCAGCTCGGCGGCGAAATCGGCATCGAGATCTACCAGGTCGTCTACACCGACGCCCACGTGGCCCCCGGAAGCTCGGGCGGGCCTCTTTTGAACGGGGCCGGCCGGGTGATCGGGGTGGTGGACGCGGTACTGGGGGGGCCGAGCGGGCTCTCCGGCATCGGCATGGCGATCCCCGCGAGCCTGGCCAAGCAAAGCATCGAGGACCTGGAGAAGTACGGCCTGCCCCAGCGCGGCTGGCTCGGGGTGACGCTCATCGACCTCGACCAGCTCGACCCCCTTCTGCTCAAGGCCCTCGGCCTCGCGGGGGTGAGCGGGGCCATGGTGGAGCGGGTCGAGCCCGACTCCCCCGCCGCCCGCGCCGGGCTCAAGGGCGCTGAGCGCGACCAGTTCGGCAAGCTCGTGGCGCTCGGCGACGTGATCCTGGCGGTGAACGGCAAGCCGGTGAAGAACCGCTTCGAGGTCATCCAGGAGATCGCCCGCTACCGCCCCGGGGACCGCGTTCACCTCACCCTCTGGCGGGACGGCAAGCGGGTCGAGGTCGAGGTCACCCTGACCATCCGCCGCTAGCATGGACCTCGCCCAGCTCTTCGCCGCCATCGGCCATACCGCGCCCGCCCTCGAGGTCCGGGGCGTCACCCACGACTCCCGGCGGGTCGAGCCCGGGTTCGTCTACGTCGCCCTCCGCGGGCAAAAGCACGACGGCCACGCCTTTATCCCCGAGGCGGTCCGCCGCGGCGCGGTGGCGGCGGTGGGGGAAGCGGAGCTCGAGCTCCCCGTCCCCTACGCCCGGGTCGGGGACGCCCGCCGGGCGCTTTCCGCCCTTGCCGCCGCCTTCTTTGGCCACCCCTCCAAGGCGCTAAAGGTCATCGGCGTCACCGGTACCGACGGCAAGACCACCACGAGCCACCTGATCCACCACCTGCTCACCGCCCTCGGCGTCCCGACGGGACTGGTGAGCTCGGTGGGCTACGCCTTCCAGGGCGAACGGCGCTACCCCGAGGGCCACTTCACCACGCCCGAGGCCCCCGAGCTCCAGGCCGTCCTCGCCGAGATGCGCGAAAGGGGCCTTACCCACGCGGTGGTGGAGACGAGCTCCCACGCCCTCGCCCAGCACCGCGTCGCCGACGTGGACTTTGACCTCGCGGTCTGGACCCACCTCGCCCCCGAGCACCTCGACTTCCACGGGAGCCTCGAGGCCTACTTCGAGGCCAAGGCAAGCCTCGTCCGCCGAGCCCCTTTTAGCGTTTTGAACGCGGGCTGCCCCTACGCCCGACGGCTCTTCGACCGCCCCCACCTGGCCTACGGCGAGGGTGGTGAACTTCTCGCCCGGGACGTTCGGCAAGGGCCCGGCGGGATCCGCTTCACCCTGGTCGCGGGGGACGAGGCGACCCCGGTCTTCCTGCCCATGATCGGCGCCTACAACGTGGAAAACGCCCTGGCCGCGCTGGGCGCGATCCGGGCGCTTGGGCTTCCGCTTTCGGACGCCGCCCGGGCTCTCGCCACCTTCCCCGGCGTTCCCGGCCGAATGCAGATCGTCCAGGCCGAACCGGTCCGACTGGTGGTGGACTTCGCCCACACCCCGGGCGCCCTGGAAAAGGCCCTCACCGCCCTCCGCCCCACCACTCGGGGGCGGCTTTTCGTGGTGGTGGGGGCCGCCGGCGAGCGCGACCCGAACAAGCGCCGGCCGCTCGGCGCCGTGGCCGGGCGGCTCGCCGACGTCGCCGTCTTCACCGAGGAGGATAGCCGCGGCGAGCCCACCGAACGGATCCTCGCCGAGCTCGCCGCCGGGGCCGAAGGGGGCGGAGCCGAGGTGCACCTCGAGCCCGACCGGCG
>JALVVO010000139.1 GCA_027023345.1 Thermaceae bacterium | reverse complement strand
GGGTCGGGGGGTGGAGCGGAGCGGGGCCAGCACCACCGCCACCGCCAGGAGAAAGAAGAGGATCACGGATAGGTAGACGAGGATCATTCCTCCTCCAAACGGCGCTCGAGCGCCCGGAGCTCCTCCTCGGAGAGGGCGAGCTCGGCCTCGCGCCGCCTCGCCTCGGCCAGGTAGCGCCAAAGCCCGAGCCCGAAGATGAGGAGCCCGATCGCCGGCGCGAGCCAGAGCAACCAGTTGATCCCGCGCTTGGGCGGGGCGTAGAGGATCCACTCGCCGTAGCGCTCGACGAAGTACTGCTTGATCGCCTCCTCGCTCTTCCCTTCCTTCAGCATCTCGGCGATCTGCCGCCGCATCTCCTGGCTCACCCCGGCGTTGGACTCGGCGGCGCTCTCCCCCTGGCAGACCGGGCAACGAAGCTCGGAGGCGATCCGGAAGACCTCCGGAGAGAGGTCGGGGGGCGGCTCGCCGGTCGGGGTCTGGGCGAGCGCCAGGGTAAGGAGCAGCAACAAGGCCCACGCCCGCTTCACCGCAGCACCTCCGCTATGCGCTTTTCCAGGTCGGGGGCCTCGATGGCGCCGGCGTGCCGGTAGCGCACCCGACCCTCGGCGTCGATGAAGTAGGTCTCGGGCACCCCGTACATCCCGTAGTCGATCCCCACCTTGCCGCGCGGGTCGTAGCCCTGGGGGAAGGTGAGGCGAAAGCGCCGGACGAACTCGAGGGCGGCGGCCTCCTTGTCCTGGGTGTTGACGCCGAAGAAGAGCACCCGATCCCTATACTTCCGCCAGCCGGCCTCGAGCACCGGCGCCTCCTCGTAGCAGGCGGGATAGCACCAGCTGGCCCAGAAGTTCAGCACCACCGGCTTGCCCCGGTGCTCAGCGAGCCGGAACCGCTCGCCCCACTCGTCGCGGTAGGGGGAGAGGAGCGGGAGCTCGAAGTCGGGGGCGGGCTTCCCCACCAGCACCGACTTGAGCTCGCCGGGATCCCGCTGCATGCCCCACCAGAAGAGCCCGCCCAATACCAGCACGATGGCGAAGTAGATCCACTTCCTCACGCCGCCACCTCCGCCCTTCGCCGCCTCGCGAGCGAAACCCCGGGAAAAACGATGTAGAGGACCCCGAAGAGGATGATCCCGCCGGCGATCCAGAGCCAGAGCACGAGCGGCGTGCGCACGAGCCGCAACGTCGCCCAACGCCCCGCCTCGGTGTCGAAGGCCTGGAGGATCAGGTAGTCGTCGTTGTAGAGCCCGTAGTGCACGCTGGGAGCGGCGAGGGGGCTGTTCATCGTGGGGTAGTAGTGCAGCCGGGGGTACATCCGGCCCACCCCCTCGACCTCGACCTCGGCCACCACCGCGTAGCGGAAGCCCTCGTCGCGGGCGTCGAGGCGCAAAAGGGCGAGCTCGACGCCGCCGAGCGCGGCCCGCTCGCCGATCTCCAAGGTTTTCTGCACGTCCACCCGGTAGGCCTGGGAGAAGACGATCGCGAGCGCCGCCAGCGCCACGCCGAAGTGGACCATCTGCGCCCCCGCCTGCTCCCGGGCCCGGGTCAGGTAGGCGAGGAGGGCAGAAAGCGCGCCCCGGCCCTTCTTCCTCCAGGCGGCGACCCCGCGCCCGGCCTGGGCCAGGACGGCCACCAGGTTGTAGGCAAAGAGCCCCACCCCGATCGCCACCCCAAAGGTGGCTCCAAGCAAAAGCGCAAGGGCGGTAGCAAGGGCGAAGGCGCTGAGCATCGCGCTAAAGGCACGGGCCGCGTAACCGTCCACCTTCCCCCAGGGCAGAACCGGCCCCGCCCCCATCAAGAAGAGGAGCGCCGCGCCCAGGGGGGCGAAGACCGAGTCGAAAAAGGGCGCGCCCACCGAGACCTTGTCCCCGGTCACCGCCTCGACGAAGAGGGGGAAGAGGGTGCCGAGCACCACCACGAAGGCCATGGTGGCAAAGACCAGCGACCCCCCGAGCAAGAGCCCCTCGCGGGAGAGCAGGTTGAGGCCGCCGACGTCCCGCACCTCCGAGGCCACCCGGGAAAGCAGGGTGAATCCGACCAGGAGCACGAGCAGCAAGAACCCGAGAAAGACCGGCCCCACCGCCCCCTCGACGAAGGCGTGGACCGACTGGATCACCCCCGAGCGGGTGAGGAAGGTGCCGAAGACGGTGGCGGCGAAGGCCAGGGTGACGTAGGCGAAGTTCCAGGTCTTGAACATGCCCCGCCGGGCCTGGACCAAGGCGGTGTGGAGGAAGGCCGCGAGCAGGAGCCAGGGAATGAAGGAGGCGTTCTCCACCGGGTCCCAGGCCCAGTAGCCGCCCCAGCCCAGCACCTCGTAGCTCCACCAGCCGCCGGCGAAGATCGCCGCGGTCAAAAACCCAAAGGCAATGAGCGTCCACCAGCGGGTCTCGGCCACCCAGGACTGGTAGCGCCGGGCCAGCATGGCGGCGACGGCGTAGGCGAAGGGCACGCTGATCCCCACGAAGCCGAGGTACATGAGCACCGGGTGGACCGCCATCATCCAGTGGTTCTGGAGGAGGGGGTTGGGGCCCGGGCCCTCGGTGGGCGGGTTCGGCACCGGGGTGAAGGGGTTGGCGACGAAGAGCATCACCCCAAAGAAGAAGAGCTGGAC
>JALVVO010000138.1 GCA_027023345.1 Thermaceae bacterium | reverse complement strand
GCGCGGGCGTCCAAGACCGGCGCGGGGAGCACCGGGTCCTCCTCGAGGATCCGCCGCCAGACCTCCCGGGGCGGGGGCGCGAGGGGGATCCGGGCGGCGAAGCGGTCGAGCTGGGCCTCGGGCAGGGGGTAGGTGCCCTCGAGCTCCACCGGGTTCTGGGTGGCGAGGACCAGGAAGGGCTCGGGCAGGGGGTGCCGCTCGCCCCCGGCGGTGACGAAGCCCTCCTGCATCGCCTCGAGGAGGGCGCTTTGGGTCTTGGGCGGGGCCCGGTTGATCTCGTCGGCGAGCACGACCTGGGCGAAGATCGGCCCCGGCTCGAAGACGAACCGGCCCTCCTTCAAGACCTCGGTGCCGGTGATGTCGGCGGGGAGGAGGTCCGGGGTGAACTGGACGCGGGAGAAGGTGAGCCCCGAGGCGCGGGCGAAGGCCTGGGCGAGGAGGGTCTTGCCAAGGCCCGGGAGCCCCTCGAAGAGCGCGTGGCCGCCGGCGACCGCGGTGGCGACGAGGGCCTCGACGGCCGCCGGCTGGCCGAAGAGCGCGCCCTCGAGGGCGCGCGTAAGCCCGAGGAGCGCCTCCCGCAAGGCCCCGCTAGCCCTCCGCGCGGCGCTCGGCGATCACCTTCTCGGCGATCTGCGGGGGCACCTCGGCGTAGTGGGAGAACTCGAGGCTGTAGGCCCCCTGGCCGCCGGTCAGGCTCCGGAGCCCGCGGCTATAGTCCAGGATCTCGGCGAGCGGGGCCTCGGCCTGCACCACCGCGAGCGCCCCCTCCGAGTCCATGCCCAGGATCCGCCCCCGCCGGCCCTGGAGGTCGGAGATCACGTCGCCCACCTTCTCCTGGGGGACGAAGACCTTGAGCTTGTAGATGGGCTCGAGCAGGTAGGGGGCGGCCTTCTCCATGGTGTTCTTGAAGGCCATCGAGGCCGCCACCTGGAAGGCGAGGTCGGAGGAGTCCACCTCGTGGTGGCTGCCGTCGAAGACGGTGGCCTTGAAGCCCATCACCGGGTAGCCGGCGAGCACGCCGGACTTAGCCGCCTCCTTGATGCCCTTCTCCACCGCCTCCTTGTACTTGGTGGGGATGACCCCGCCCTTGATCTCCCAGACGAACTCGTACTCCGGGCTGGGCTCGAGCCTGAGCCAGACGTCGCCGTACTGCCCCCGGCCGCCGGTTTGCTTTTTGTACTTGCCCTGGGCCTCGGCTTTCTTGCGGATGGTCTCGCGGTAGGGGATCCGGGGCTTTTTCAGCTCGACCTCGACGCCGTAGTCGGAAAGGCGCTCCTTGGCCCACTCCAGGTGCATGTCGCCCATGCCCCAGAGCTGCATCTCGCCGGTCTCCTCGTCGTACTTGAAGCGGAGGCTCGGGTCCTCCTCGACGAGCTTGCGGAGGGCCTCGCCGAGCTTGGCCTCGTCGGTCTTCTCGGCCGGCACCAGGGCGACGAAGGTGGTGGGCTCGGGGGGGCTGGTGGTGGGCACCTCCTCCTTCTTTTCCTTCCAGAGCGCCATGCCCCGGTGGAGGTTCTCGGCCTTGGGCAGGGCCAGGATGTAGCCGGCCTCGGCCCGATCCACCTCGATCAGCTCGGCGCCCTTGGGCACGTAGAGGTGGGGGAGGCGGACGGGGCCGGCCTCGCTCTCGAGCGTGTCGCCGGGCTTGAGCTCGCCGCGGTAGAGGCGGAGGTAGGCGACCTGGCCCACGAAGGGCTCGACCTGGACCTTGAAGACCTTGGCGAGCGGCGGCCCCTCGCCGAAGCGCTCGGCGGGGGAGGGGATGGCCTCGAGGATGAGGTCGAGCAACGGCTCGACCCCGATCAGGGTCTTGCCCGAGGCGATCGCCACCGGGTAGAGAAGCCCTTTTCGCACCGCCTCGTGGAAGGCGCGGGCGAGGGCGTCCGGCGGGACCTCGCCGCCCTCCAGGTAGGCCTCGAGCAGGCTCTCGTCGGTCTCGACGATGGACTCGAGCACCTCCTGCTGGAACTTTTCCACCGTCTCCCGTTCGCTTTTGGGGATCTCCACGGTCTCGTACTTCCCGCCCTCGGCGTAGCGGTAGGCGCGGTTATGGAGCACGTCGAGGAGCCCCACCCAGTCCTTGCCCTCGTACCAGGGGAGGTGGACCGGGAGGATGTGCCCGAGGGTCTGGCGGAGGTCCTCGAGGAGGGCGAAGAAGTCCCCGCCCTTGTCGAGCTTGGTGACCACCACCATGCGGGGGAGCTCGAGCCGCTCGGCCACCGTCCAGGCCCGCTCGGTGCCGATCTGGACGCCGTCCGGCGCGCTCACGGTGACCACCGCGCCGTCGGCGGCGGTCAGCGCTCCCCGGATGGCGGTGACGAAGTCGGCGTAGCCGGGGGTGTCGAGGACGAAGATCTTGTGCTCCTGGTAGTCGAGGGGCAGGACCGCGGTGCGGATGGAGAAGTGGTGGGCCTTCTCCTCGGGGGTGTAGTCGGAGGTGGTGGTGCCTTCCTCCACCGTGCCCATCCGGTCCTTGCCCCCGGTGAGGTAGAGCATGGCCTCGCCTAGGGTGGTCTTTCCGCTTTGGCTGTGTCCGACGAGCGCGACCGTGCGAATCATGTTGTCGCCTCCTTTTGCGTAGAGTATACCCGGTGGCCGAGGCGATCCTATGCCTGAAAAAAGCCGCCTGGGAC
>JALVVO010000137.1 GCA_027023345.1 Thermaceae bacterium | reverse complement strand
TCTGCTTTCGGTCCCAGGGGCAGCCGTCCGGCGCCCTGAGCCGCCGCATCACCTCAAGAAGTCGCTCCACGGCCTTAACTTACCAGCCGAGGAAGCGCAGGTAGGCCTGGATCAGGGCCTCGCCGTGGAAGTAGGCAACCGCCCCACCCAGGGCGAGGTAGGGGCCGAAGGGAAGCTTCCTCCGCCGGAAGAGGAGCCCGAGCACGGCGCCGGCGAGCACGGCGAGGAAGAGCCCCGCCAAAAAGGGGTAAAACCCGGTCCAGGCCCCGAGCATCCCGGCGAGCTTCACGTCGCCGAAGCCCAGCGCCACCGGCTCGTCGTCGTCCTCCCCCTCCTCCGGCCTGAAGGCCCAGTAGAGCCCGCCTAGCAGGGCGAGCGCCCCGGCGGCGGCGAGCGCCCCTTCGAGCGCCCCAAGCGGCCCTTTGGGCGAGAGCAGGAGGGCGAGGGGCAAAAGCCCGAGCGAGAGCGGAAGCGGCAGGTGGAAGCCCCGCCGGAAGAGGGCGTTCGCCGCCCAGTTCAAAAGCCCCGCGAGGACGCCGTATCCGGCGCCGAACGCGCCCACGAGGGCGGCGAGCCCGACCTGATGGAACCCGACCGGGTTCGAGGGCGGCCCGTCCCGAAAGCGGCGCAACACGAGGCTCCCGTACTCGCCGATCAGGACGAGGAGCCCGGCGGCGAGAAGCGCTCCCTTCAGCGCCTCCTCGCCGCGCCCGAGGAGGAAGCCCGAGACGAGCCCCAGGAAGAGCCCGCCAAAGGTGAGCGAATCCGGGAGCAGGTAGGTGTCGATGTCGATGAAGGCGAGCGCCACCAAAAGGGCGAGGAAGGCCCAGGCGAAGGGGAGCTCGGGCCCAGGCCCGAGACGGTAGGCGGCGTAGGCGAAGAGGAGCCCACTTAGGAGCTCGACCAGGGGGTAGCGGGGGCTGATCCGCGCCCCGCAGTGGCGGCACCGCCCCCCTTGCACCAGGTAGGAGACCACCGGCACGAGCTCGGCCGGCCCCAGCCGGGCGCCGCAGGCCGGGCAGTGGGAAGGGGGATGGACGATGGACTCGCCCCGGGGTAGCCGGTGAATCACCACGTTCAGAAACGAACCCACCACGAGCCCGAGAAGGAAGGCGAAGAGGACCAGCACCCCCGTATTATCCCCGGTCTCATCTCCGCGGCCGGTAGAATGAAGCGACATGTTCAGGGGCGAGGACATCGGAATCGACCTCGGCACCGCCTCGGTGCTGATCTACATCAAGGGGCGCGGCATCGTGCTCAGGGAGCCCAGCGTGATCGCCATGGTGCGCGACTCCAAGGACGTCAAGGCGGTGGGGATCGAGGCCTACCGCATGCTGGGCCGGACCCCGGGGAACATCGTGGCGGTGCGGCCGATGAAGGACGGCGTGATCGCCGACTACACGCTCACCGAGAAGATGCTCACCCTCTTTTTGAAGAAGGTGCTCTCGCCGATGTCCCGCTTCTTCAAGCCCCAGGTCATGGTGGGGGTGCCCTCGGGGGTCACCGAGGTCGAGCGCCGGGCGGTGGTCCAGGCCATCGTCGAGGCCGGGGCCAAGCGGGCCTTCTTGATCGAGGAGCCGCTGGCGGCGGCGATCGGCGCGGGAATCGAGATCGCCGAGCCCACCGGCAGCATGGTGGTGGACATCGGCGGCGGCTCCACCGACATCGCGGTGATCTCGCTGGGGGGCATCGTGGTCTCGGAGTCCCTGCGCATCGCCGGCAACGAGTTCGACCAGGCGATCATCCGCTACGTGCGCGAGCAGCACAACCTGCTGATCGGCGAGCGCACCGCCGAGGAGATCAAGATCCGGATCGGCGCCGCCACCCTCACCCAGGACGACGAGAACCTCCTCGCCGAGGTGCGCGGGCGCGACCTGATCTCGGGGCTTCCCAAGACCGTCGAGATCACCACCGAGGAGGTGGCCCGGGCGCTAAAAGAGCCCCTCGACAAGATCGTGCTCGAGGTCAAGAAGACCCTCGAGAACACCCCGCCCGAGCTGGTCTCGGACATCATTGACCGGGGCATCCTGCTCACCGGCGGCGGCTCGCTCCTCAAAAACCTCGACAAGCTCCTGGAGGAGAGCACCGGGGTGCCGGTGCTGGTGGCCGAGAACGCCCTCGATGCGGTGGCGGTGGGCACCGGGCGGGCGCTCGAGATGCTCCCGATCCTCAAGGACACCCTGGTCAGCTCGGACAACGTGCTCCGGAGGTAGGCCGTGGAGCTTTTGAAGCTCTTGCCCCACCGCTACCCCTTCCTGCTGGTGGACCGGATCCTCGAGGCCGACGAAAAGCGCTTTAGGGTGCTGAAGAACGTCACCGTGAACGAGCCCCACTTCCTCGGCCACTTCCCCGACCACCCGATCATGCCCGGGGTGCTCCTCATCGAGGCCATGGCCCAGGCGGCGGTGGCCAGCATCCGGCACCACCCCGCCTTCGAGCCGGGGATGATCCCCTACCTCGCGGGGGTGCACGAGGCCCGGTTCCTGAAGCCGGTGGTCCCCGGGGACACGCTCGTCCTCGAGGGCGAGCTCCTCTTCTTCCGGCGGGGGCTCGCCCGCGCCCGCGTCGAGGCCAAGGTTGAGGGTGAGGTGCGGGCCCGGGCGGAGATCAGCTTCGCCGTTCGCCGGGATGCTTAAGCGCACCGACCGGCTCATCCTCGCCGAGGTCCTCCCCGTCCTCCTGGCGGCGGCGGCGTTTTATACCGCGGTCTTCCTCTTTGGCTTTTTCTACGTGGGCAGCCGCTGGCTTTCCGGCATCCCCCTCGGGCTCGTGCTGAAGTGGCTCGGCTACCACGTCCCCGGCATCCTGGTCCAGGTCCTGCCCATGGCGGCGGTGACCGCGGTGGTGGTGCCCTTCGGGCGGCTCGCGAGCGAGGGAGCGATCCTCGCCTTCCAGGCCGGAGGGGTGCCGCTCTTCCGGCTGGCCCGGCCGGTGCTCGCGATCGGGGTCCTGCTCGCCGGAGTCTCGCTTTGGCTCAATGAGTACGTCGCCCCCCACACTAACGAGCAGGTGCGGGTGCTCTGGTGGGAGGAGATGCACACCAAGGGCCGGGGGCTCGTGCGGCTCAAGGGCATGAACATCCCCCTCGGCGGGGGGCTCGAGCTCTACTTCCAAAACTACGACTACGCCAGGGACGAGATGCGCGACATCCGCTTGCAAAAGTGGGAGGGCAAGCGAGCGACGATCGTCTTCGCGAAACGCGGGAAGTACCGCGGCAACGCGCTCGAGCTCTTCGGCTACGAGCTCTACCGCGTGAACTACGGCGCGATCCCCGAGCTTTCGCACGCCCGGGGCGAGGCGCTCGAGAAGGCGGTGCGCAAGGTCTTCCTGGGGGCCCTGCTGCCGGCGAACAAGGACGCCCGGCTCACCCTGAAGACCGGCCTCTCCCGCTCGGAGGCCATCGCCCGCTACGCCGACCCCCTCGCCGCCGACACCTATAGCCTCTCCAAGGCCTACCGCCGCAGCCGGGACCCGGCCCTTCCCGAGGCCGAGCGGCGGGAGGCCGCGCTCATCTTCCACTCCAAGCTCGCGCTGCCGCTCGCCAACCTGGTCCTGGTCCTCGTGGCCCTGCCGCTCGCGGTCCGCTACGCCCGCACCCCCGGGCTTTCCCTCGGGCTCAGCGTGATCATCGCGGTCGCCTTCTACCTCGCCTTCCTGCTCTTCCGCTCGCTCGGATCCGTAGGTCTTTTGCTGCCCGCGGTGGCCATCTGGACGCCGGAGCTCGCCTTCCTCTGGCTAGGATGGAGGGGGATTCGGGGCTGATGCGCGCGCTCTTCCTCTCGGCGTCGTTCGGCGGCGGCCACCTGCACGCGAACCTGGCGGTGCACGAGGCGCTGAGGGCGGAGGGGCTCGAGCGCGACTACCTCGAGTACATCCCGCTCTGGCAGCGGCTCCCGGTGGTGGGCCTCTACCAGTTCTCGCTCCGCTACTGGCCCGGCCTTTACGGCTGGTTCTACCGCTTCACCAACCGCGAGACCGAGCCCCGGCTGATCACCGCCCAGTTCGACCGCGCCGGGCTCCCCGCGATGAAGGCCGACGTGCTCGCCTTCGAGCCCGACGTGGTGATCTCGAGCTTCCCCACCGCCACCGCCCTCGCCGGAAGGGCCCGGGAGGAGACGGGGATGGCGTTCGCCAACGTCCTGGTGGTCACCGACTTCCGCGCCCACCGCCACTGGGCGCAAGGCTCGGCCGACCTGATCCTGGCCCCGAGCGCCGAGGCCGCGGACGACCTCGTCCGCTTCGGGATCCCGCCTGCGAAGGTCGCGGTGACTGGCCTGCCGGTGCGCCGGGTCTTCCTCGAGCTCCCCGCCGGCGAGATCCTGCGGGAAAGGCACGGGCTCGACGAGCGGCCGGTGGTGCTGATCGCGAGCGGCGCCACCGAGGCCTACCGCGCCCAGGAGGAAGCGGTGCGGGCGGTGATCGCCTTGGGCGAGCCCGCCCAGGTGGTGCGCTTTCGCAGAAACGGCGGGCGGAGGCGGGAGGAGCACGGGCGGGTGAGCGTCCTCACCTACCCGGTGGGGAGGCTCTTCCCCGAGCTCTTCGCCGCCGCCGACTTCCTGCTCGGGAAGGCCGGCGGGCTGACAGTGGCGGAGGCGTTGGTGGCGGGCAAGCCCTACCTCGTCTACAAGCCGATCCCCGGCCACGAGGAGGCGAACGCGCGCTGGCTTGAGCAAAAGGGGGCGGGGCGGTTCGCCAAGTCCCGCGGGGAGCTCCTCGCCACCCTCGCGGCCTGGCTAAAGGACCCCTCGGCGCTTCTTCCTCTGGCCGAACGGGCCCGGACGCTCGGCCGGCCGGAGGCCGCCCGGCTCGCGGCCCAGCGCATCCGCGAGGCCCTGGGGGTGCCGGCTTGAACCCCTGGCTCGCCGGGGGAACCCTCGCCGCCCTCCTCCACGCCGGGCTTCCCTGGGCGCTCCACCAGCGGCTCGGCCTCGCGGTGGCGAGCCGGGTCCGCGCCGGCCGCGGCGAGCTCGCCCTCACCTTCGACGACGGCCCCGACCCTGGGACCACCCCGGCGGTGCTCGAGGCCCTCGGCCGGCACGGGGTGCGGGCCACCTTCTTCTTGCTCCACGGGCGGGCCCAGAAGCACCCCGCCCTCGTGCGCGAGCTGGTGGACGCGGGCCACGAGGTCGCGCTCCACGGCGGGATCCACCGCCACGCCTGGCTGAAAAACCCGCTCGCCCTCTTCCCGGAGCTAAAGGGGGCCAAGGAAGCGCTCGAGGACCTCTCGGGAACCCCCGTCCGCCATTACCGGCCGCCCCACGGCGGCTGGACCTGGCCGCTCCTTCTCGCCACCCGAAGGCTCGGCCTTGTGCCTGTCCAATGGGAGGTGGAAGCCGGCGACTGGGTGCCGGGGGCGCGCCCCGAGCAGGTCGCGGCCAAGGTCCTCCGCCGGGTAAAGCCCGGCAGCATCGTGGTGATGCACGACGCCGGCCCCGGGGGGCGGGTCGCGGGCAAGGCGCTCTTGCACCTTCTTCCCGAGCTCCTCGCCGCCGGCTACCGGCCGGCGCCGCTTAGCGCCCTCTCCCCGATGGTGGCGGGTACGGCCGAGCTCGCCCCCAAGCTCCTCGCCCCCGTCGAGGCCGCCTTCGCCTGGCTCTACCGGGTCGAGCCCGCCTTCTTTGGAGCCCACTCGGTCTTCCGCCTGTCCCCGGCCCGGCTGCCGGTGGACCTGCCCGGCCTCCCCCGGGGAACCCCCGCCGCCGAGATCCACATGGACTCCGAGCGCATGCGCCGGGCGGGGGAAGGGGGGAGCCTCGCCGCCTTCCGCGCCGCCCGCGCCTCGATGGCGGACCTCGCCCGGGCGGCAAAGGAAAACCCCCGTTTCCAAGAAGCCCGGGTCTTCTTCGGCACCTCGCTCTTTTGGGAGGTGCTCGCCCCCTTGGGGTTTTCGAGCGCCCCTCTGCCCCCGGGGTACGCCCGGCGGGTGGGGCTTTGGATGTACCTCCTCCACCGGGCCTACGGCGGGCGCCCGCTAAGGCGCGTGGAGGCCCGGCTCGTCTACCTGACCCGGGACGCCCTGCTCGAGCGGTACGGCTAAGCCCGAACGGGCTAGAGCAATCCCTACCGCCACCCAGAAGACCTCGGCGAGCGAGAGGCTCGGGACCAGGGTGGGGTTGTCCACGAGGCCCATCGCCAAAAAGCCAAAGAAGATCGCCGCCACCAGGGGATCCCGGGCCCGCACCACGGCGTAGCCCGAAACTAGGTAGAGGATCGCCCAGCCCAGGGTGCCGAGGAGCCCGGTCTCGCCGAGGGCATGGAGCAGGAGGTTGTGGGCGATCAGCCAGGCCCCGGCGAAGGGCTCGAGCCAGGCCGGGCAGCGAAGCCCGAGCCGCTCGGCGCCCACCCAGAGGTGGCAGCCTGCGCGGTAGAGGTGGTCGAGGTAGGGCCCGAGCTGGTAGGGGCCGCTCCCCCCCAGGGGGTGAGCTCGGAAGGCCTCGACCGCCCCCTCCCAGACCTTGTCTCGGCCAGAAAGGTTTTTGAGGTTCAAAAGCCGCGTGATCGCCCCCACCCTGCGCTCGCTCTCGGCGACGAAGAGGGCGACTCCCACGGCGAGGCCGCCGACCCCGATCGCCTTTAGAAAGCGCCTGCCGCCGAGAGCGGCGGCGGCCATGGCGCCGACGAAGAGGGCGAGTAGCGCCCCCCGGCTCCCGGCGAAGAGGAGCACGACGAGGGCGAGCGCCCCGGCGAGGATCCGCACCCATCTGGGAAGGCTCGGCACCCCCACCGCGAGGAGGATCCCCACCGCCCCGGCAAGGCCGAGCGAGACGGTGGTGTAGTAGGGGTGGACGAGGCGGGCCCAGGCGAAAAGCCGCTCGCCCCAGACCGTCCAGCTGGTCCCTAGCGCCACCAGGTAGACGACCAGGTAGCCGTAGAGCAAAGGGCCGAGCCGCTCGGCGCGGCCGAGCCAGACACCGATGCCGATGAGGCCGAGCACGAAGAGGGCACGGACGAGGGCAAGGACGAGGGAAAGGAGCGGCCGGGGCGAGAAGAGGGCGGCGAGGAGCTCGAGGGCGAAAAAGCCAAAAAGCCCGTAGCGGGCCAAGGGCGCAAGGTTCCTGAGGAAGCGGAGTCCGTAAAACCCCCCGAGGTAGAGCGGGGGGAAGACGGGCACGAGCGCGAGGTAGTAAGCGAGCCAGCGTGGCACCGAGGGTATTCTAGCTTTGTGGGGAAGGAGATCGTCGCCGTCGTCCCCTCGCTCCGGGTGGACGCGGTGGGGGCCAAGGGGCTCGGCGTCTCCCGGAGCTACTTCCAAAAGGGCATCAAGGAGGGGAACGTCCTCCTGGACGGCCGGGTGGCCAAGGCCCGGGACGAGGTCGCCGAGGGCAGCGTGATCGAAGCCCGCGGGCTCGGCCGGGTGGTGGTGAAGGCCTTTTTAGGGAAGACCGCCCGGGGCAACTACAAGCTCGCGCTCGAGCGCACCTCGTAGGCGGCGAAGGCCGCCTCGTCGAAGGCCTCCTCGAGGAGGTCGGCAGCGTAGATGTAGCCCTCCCGAATGGGCGGAAAGGGGAAGAAGCCCCCCTCGGCCTTTAGGTGGAAGGCGAGCTCGCTGGGCTCGGTGACCTCCCCGCGGAACGCGAGCAAGAGCGCGTGGTAGGCGCCATAGCTCGAAAACGCCTGGCTTCCCACCATCGCCCGCTTGCCCGCCGACGCGGCCCGCTTCAGCATGGCCAGGCTCTGGGTGAAGCCGGTGCGGGCAGGCTTCACGTTCAGGACGTCGAAGGTGTCGAGGGCGAGCTCGCGGGCGAGGTCCCGCGGGGTGAAGGCGGAGTCGTCGGCGATCAGGGGAAGGATCCCCTGCCGGCGGAGCTCGGCCCGGGCAGGCACCTCCTCCACCGGCAAGGGCTCCTCGACGTAGAGGAGGCCGAGCGCGCGCCAGGCCTTTAGGTAGCGGGGCGCCTCCTCTTTGCTCAGGGTCTCGTTCGCGTCGGCGTAGAGCTTGACCCCGGGGAAGCGGGCGCGGAGCGCCTCGAGCCGCCGGGTGTCGGCGGCGAGGTCCCGCCCCACCTTGACCTTGAAGACCCGCACCCCCCGCTCGAACGCGAAGGCGGCGTCCTCGAGCACCGCCCCCAGCTCACCGAGGCCCAAGATGGTGGCGACCTCGACCCGGTCCTTCTCGGGGGGAAGGAGCTTAGCGAGCGGCACCCCCCGGGCCGCCGCCCGCGCCGACCAGAGCGCGAGGTCGAGGCCCCCCTTGGCGGCGAGGTTGCCGGGAAGCCGGGCGAGGTGGGCGGCGAGGCCCTGGACGTCCTCGATGGGCCGGCCGAGGAGCCCGGGCTTCAGGTAGCGGAGCGCCCCCACGACGCTCTCCGGGGTCTCGCCGTAGATCGTGGGGCGGATCGCGACCTCCCCCCGGCCGACGGCGCCGCCCTCGAGCTCCACCTCGACCAGGGCGTGCTCGAGCGCCGCCATCCGGCTCGCGCGGCCCCAGGCGAGCTCCCCGGTAAGGGGGATCCGGAAAAAGCGGAGCCTCAGGTCAACGATCCTCATGAGCCCCCTCCAGCCAGGCCCGGGCCTCGGCGGCGAGCGCCTCCACGGGCCTTTTCGCGTCCAGAAAGCGCGCCCGAGGGCTTTCCCCGAGCACCCGGCGCACCCCCCCGTAGCCGTAGTTCTTCGCTTCCTCGACGACGATCCGGAGCTTCTTCCGAACCTCCTCCACCGGGGCCACCCGGAGGGCCTCCCTTAGCGCCGCCTCGGGCACCACGCCCCGGGCGAGGGCAAGGAGGTCCCCGTCCCCCGCCTCGGCCCGGTCGAAGGCGTCGCCCCGGGTGAGGAGGCGGAGGAGGCGGGTGCCGTGGTCGAGCTCGAGCACCAAAAACCGCGCCCGGGGCAGGTGGCGTAGCGCGTAAGCAAGCTCCCCCTCGCCCCGGAGGCCGTCAAAGAGCCAAAGGGGCATGGGCGGGGCGTACCCCTGGGCAAGGAGCTCGGCGACGCCACCGGGGTGGCGCTCCCGCCAGGCGGCCACCCGCCGGAACCGCTCCACCCGGTCGGCCACCGGCTCGCCGAGGACGTAGCGGTCGGTGAGCTCGCGCCGGTTGGGCAGGGTGGGGTACCCGAGCGCGCGGGCCAGGGTCGTCTTCCCCGCCCCGGTGAGCCCCACCAGGACGACGAGGTCCTGCTCGACGAGCGGCCGGTAGCCGTCCCGGGATTCGAGCGCGAACATCGCGCTATAGCATAGGGGCGTGAACCCCGCCGCGGCCACCCTCTGGGGCCTGGCGATCGCCCTCGCGGTCGCCGCCGTCTGGCTCTACAACCGCCTGGTGGCGGCGAGAAACGCGGTGCGGGAAGCCTGGGCCGGGGTCGAGGTCCAGCTCAAGCGCCGCCACGAGCTGATCCCCCGCCTGGTCGAGGCCACCCGCGCCTACGCCGACTTCGAGCGCTCGCTGCTCGCCCGCGTCGCCTCCTTGCGGTCGGGCCTCGATCCCGAGGCCGAGGAGGCGATCTCCGACGAACTTGCCCGCCTGCTCCTGGTGGCCGAGGCCTACCCCGAGCTCAAGGCGAGCGGGAACTTTCTCGAGCTCCAACGGGCCCTCGCCGAGGTCGAGGACGACCTCGCCCTCGCCCGCCGCTACTACAACGGCGCCGTCCGGGTGTACAACACGGTGCTCGAGTCCTTTCCGGCCAACGTCGTCGCCCGCGCCTTCGGCTTCGCCCCCGCCCGCTACTTCGAGGTGGCCACCGCCCGGGAGCGGCTCCGGCCGGAGGTGCGGCTTTGAGGGGGCTTTTGCTCCTCCCCCTGCTCCTCGCTCCGGCCCTCGCCGCCGAGACGATCCACCGCTTCGCCGCTGAGCTCGAGCTCGACACCGGAGGCGTGCTCCGCGTCCGGGAAACGATCGAGGTCACCGCACTCCACGAGCGGATCCGGCACGGCATCTACCGCGACCTCCTCCTTGCCCCCGCCGACCCCTTCCGGCCGGGCCGGATCCGGGTCCGCCTGGAGGGCGCCTACCGCGACGGCCGGCCCGAGCCCTACCGCGTCGAGCGGAGCTTCCGGAGCTTCAGGGTCTACCTCGGCGACCCCGCCCGCTACGTCCCCCGGGGACGGCACGTCTACGCGCTCCGCTACCGGGTGGAGGGGGCGGTGCGGCCCGGGCCCGAGCTCCTATGGAACGTCACGGGCAACGACTGGGCCTTTCCCATCGAGCTCGCCGAGGTTTCGCTCGCGACCCCGGTGACCCCGACCGCGCTCGCCGCCTACGTCGGCGCCTACGGCAGCCGGGAGCGGGTTCGGGTGCGGGAGGAGGGAGGGGTCTACCGCGCCCGCGTCCGGAACCTGGCGCCGGGGACCGGGCTCACCCTCTACGCCCGCTTTCCCCCGGGGAGCCTACCGGAGACCGCCGGCGGCGACCCCGCCGGCCTCCCCCTGCTGGCCCTCGCAGCCGGACTCCTCGCCTTCTACCTGCTCGCCTGGAACCGGCTCGGCCGGGACCCGCGGGGCCCCCCGCGGATCCCCCGGTTCCACCCGCCCGAGGGCGTGAGCGCGCCGCTCGCCCGCCTCCTGGTCTTCGGGGCCAAGGACGACCGGACCTTCCTCGCGGGCGTCCTCGACCTGGCCCGCCGGGGCCACCTCCTCCTCGACCGGATCCCCGGGGGATACCGGCTCGTCCGCCGGGAAGCCGAGCACGAAACCCTTCCGCCCGAGCTAACCGCCCTCGCCGGCGCCCTCTTCCAAAACCGGCGGGCGGTCTCACTCGATCGCCAGGAAGCGGGGCGCCTTCGGTCCGCCCGCGCGGCGCTCCAAAACGCCCTCTCGCTCCGCGAGCGTGCCTACCGCAAGGCGAACGGAACCCCCTTCTGGGCGGGGACCTCGCTCGTGGCGCTCGTACTCGCGCTGCTCGCCTACTACGCGGGCGCCGGCTCCTTCGGCCTCGCCGCCTTCGCCGCCCTCTACGCGGTTTTTACCGCCGTCTTCGGGCAGGTCGCCCTCGCCCGGGCGGCGCTCGCCCTCGAGGCCTACCGCCGCGTGCCCGGGCTCGGCCCGCTGGGTCCGCTCCTCGGAGCCGCCTTCTCCCTCCTTGCCTTCCTCGCCCTACCCCTGCCCGCGGCCCTCGTCACCTTCTTCCTCGTGGGGCCGCCGGCCGCGCTCGCGGTGTACCTTCTCCTCGCGCTGAACGGGCTCTTCGGCTACCTGCTGCCGGCCTACACGTCCGAGGGCGTGCGCACGAGGAACCACCTTCTCGGCCTTGCCCGCTACCTGGCGGTCACCGACGAGGCCGAGCTCCGGCGGATCGGCGCCCCGGAGGACACCCCCGCCCACCTCGAGGCCCTCTTCCCCTACGCGGTGGCGCTGGGGCTCGAGGTCCCTCCCGC